>JBGCDN010000779.1:0-4664 GCA_045105495.1 Planctomycetaceae bacterium | reverse complement strand
CGAACGGGCTTGAAAGTCGCCGTCGTCGGTTCAGGCCCCGCCGGCCTCGCCTGCGCTGCTGAGCTCAACAAACTTGGCCACGCCGTCACCGTGTATGAACGCGACGATCGAATCGGCGGCCTGTTGATGTATGGCATTCCGAATATGAAGTTGGACAAGTCGATTGTCGAACGCCGCGTGCAGTTGCTTCGAGACGAAGGGGTTGAGTTCATCGTGAACACCGCGATCGGAACGGACATCTCGGCGGATCAGCTGCAGAATGACAATGACGCCGTCATCCTCTGCACTGGTTCTACCCGACCTCGTGACCTTCCGATCCCAGGTCGTGATCTGAACGGCATTCACTTCGCGATGGACTTCCTGCGTCCTAACACCAGAAGCTTGTTGGATTCTTCGCATGACGATGGCAACTACCTGACTGCGAAAGACAAGAACGTCGTCGTGATTGGCGGCGGCGATACCGGAACCGACTGTTTGGGTACTTCACTACGTCACGAATGCAAGACCCTCGTGAACTTCGAAATCGTCGAACGTCCCGGCGCCGAACGCGCGTCCAACAACCCATGGCCGCAATGGCCCCGAATTTTTAGAGTCGACTACGGACATGCGGAAGCCGCCGCGAAGTATGGCAGCGATCCTCGTGAGTTTTGCGTGCAGACCGTTGAATTCATTGGGGACGGAAACGGCAACGTAAAGGCCGTCAAGTCCTGCGAAGTCGATTGGCAAAAGGTGACCGAAGGCGGCCCGCCATTCACACCAATCCCGGGGACAGAGAAGGAATATCCGGCAGATCTGGTGCTCTTGGCACTCGGTTTTCTTGGTCCGGAACCGACAGCTGGTCAGCAGTTGGGAATCGACATTCGCGAGGGCAGAGGAGGCATGAGCTGGTACAGCGCCGAATATGGCGAGTACAAAACGAATGTTGAAGGTGTCTTCGCAGCTGGCGATTGTCGGCGCGGCCAGAGCCTCGTGGTGTGGGCGATTAACGAGGGACGACAGGCCGCCGAGGCTTGCCATCAGTGGTTGCAGCAGACAGCGACCGTCGGTTAGTCCGGTTGTAGCGACTCTGCTGTCGAGCGGCGTTTCTTCATCAATGTTCCGCCGTTCCGTTTTTGACGTGTTCTTCTGACGACCTAGGTTTTGCCGGGTCGTCTTTTGTAAACACGTTTAGAACCGGACCACTTTATGTCCAAGCTCAGTCCAGCCGAATTCCTAAGGCAACTTAAGCACCAAAAGACGGCCGCGCCCGCAGCGGCTCCTGCTCCGACGCCAATGGGAAACCAGGCTGGTACGCTGCTCGCTGAGCCTCAGTCACCGCCCGCCGCAAGTCCGCCCCCGACCGCGCCCCCAGCAGCTCCAATCGCGCCACCCAACACTCAGATGGAACTGCCACCGTTGCCGACACTGCCGACGGCTGCGTCAGTTCAATCGCAGAGCTCACCAGAACAATCGCCTTCTCCGGCCCCAAAACAAGAACTCGAAGGGGTCTTCGACCGGATCGATATGCTGGATGCGATCGACCCGACAGAAACCGAGGAAGGCTTCTTCCCAGAGCAACCAAAGACACTCGCTGAAACCGGCATCTACGCGGAGTCGATCGAACGGTTACTGCTGAAGTTCCTGCTACAGACTGGCAGTAGCGGTGGGCGAGCAATTTGCCGCCAAATGAAACTCTCGTTCACGGTAATCGATCCACTACTGCGGCAACTTAAGGCAGATCAGATCCTCGCCATCGTCGGTGCGGCAGAAGCTGGCGACTACGTTTACGCACTCACCGAAAAAGCTCGAGATCGAGCCCGTCGATACACCGAAGAGTGCACGTATTTCGGTGCAGCGCCAGTTAATCTGCAATCGTATATCGACGCGGTCGCGGCCCAGACAATGAACGGCCAGAAAGCCAACGCGGCGGCACTGAAGAACGCGTTCTCTGACCTCATTATCAATGACAAGATGCTGGAACGACTTGGACCAGCCGTCAACTCCGGTCGAGGTTGCTTCCTTTACGGTCAGCCCGGAAACGGTAAAACAAGTATTGCTGAGCGGGTAACAACAAGCTTTGGCCAGAACATTTGGATTCCACGGTGTCTGGAAATCGACGGAAATATCGTCCGCCTGTTCGACCCGCAGGTGCACGAAGAAGTCCCGCTCACCAACAATGGCGGTTTGTTGGATGATTCAGAAGTCGATCAACGCTGGGTACGAATCAAGCGTCCGACGGTTATCGCCGGTGGTGAATTGACCATGGAGGAGCTGGAAATCTCTCAGCATCCGGCAACAAAGATCTGCGAATCGCCACTCCAGCTGAAGAGCAACTGTGGCACATTGGTTATTGACGACTTTGGCCGCCAACGAATGCCCGTTGACGAACTCTTGAACCGATGGATTGTGCCGCTGGAAAAGCGTTACGACTTCTTAAACCTACCGAGTGGTAAGAAGATCCAAGTCCCATTCGATCAGCTCATTATTTTCTCGACGAACCTCGAACCGCGTGACCTTGTCGATGGGGCGTTCCTTCGTCGAATTCCCTACAAGATTGAAGTGCCGGATCCATCCGAACCGGAGTTCCGAGCGTTGTTCAAAATCATGTGCAAGGTCTGCAAAATCGACTTCAAGCAGGACATGCTCGACTACCTGATTGACAAACATTACAAGCCACTTGAACGCCCATTCCGAGCATGCCAGCCACGCGACTTGCTGCTTCAGGTCCGAAATCTCTGTGTATTTCGCGAGGATCCAGTCGAGCTAACCCACGACACTCTGGACCGAGCGGTCGAGAACTACTTCAACGTCATGTAGCGGCAACTTCGGCCGACAAAACATCGATTTTCCGGACCTCCAGCTCCTAAAGTTGGAGGTCTGGTTGTTTTGCATTTGCCCAATGTTGACGCCTCCCAAGTCGCTCCCTAAACTCTCGGCCACACGGGGCGTAGCTCAGCTTGGCTAGAGCGCCTGCTTTGGGAGCAGGAGGTCGCATGTTCAAATCATGTCGCCCCGATTTCTATAACATCTTGCTATTGCTCCACTTCGAGCAAACCTGATCGATTCATTAGTGCAGCCATGAGAGTCCTTGTACTTTCATCTTACTCCTTCCGGAGCTGCACAAATGACGAAGCACCCAAAGATGTGCCGTCATAAAGCCCGTGATCTGCGGGTAAATGGCGAAGTCCAAGACCTGCACCTTGGTCAGTGGGGCTCCGAAGAAGCTCAAGCTCGGTACAACGAGATTTGTGCTGAGCTGATACGGTCTCGAGGCAACACCGACCGAGTTACCTTAACGGTTCGAAAGCTCGCTGTGCTCTGCATGCAGCGCCTTGCCCAACAGTGCGATGTGGCAACACAACTACCAGCTTGCTCTTTGCGGCCGTCGCTACGCCACTGACGAAACAGAAACGTAGGTCCGTTCACAACCCAAGCCCAAAGGGCACATGGCGGGAATTAGCGATCTCGCTGCAACAATCTTCAGCCTCAGCCGGGTTGAGGAGACCAACCCCAGGACTATGTTTCACTGATCTCAGAGAACAGAGCTCGTATTCGCTGCGCGAGGGTCTCGTCCGTGGCGAAGAGGATCCCTCGGTGACACATGAGCGTGGAGTCGCTCCGGTCGAGGTCGAAAGATTGGCCGTTGATGTCGGTGGCAACCGCGTTCGCTTCGCTGAAGATGCACGCCGTCGCTGCGTAGTCCCACAAGCTTCCGCCGCCGTTTTGTTTCGGCAACTTCACATAACATGCGAGTGGATTCGCGAGCACCTTGCAGGCATTCATCACCGCTCCGGCGCTCGCATCGACATATAGACCTGTCAGCCCCATGTCTCGGGCAATCTTCTCCAGGGCAGTGGTAATCTGCTCACGCCCTTCGCTGGAGAGAAAACTCCGATCGGTAAACAGCGAGAGCGCCGTTCCGCTGGACGACTGCAGGTCCCAAGGTTGCCCGCTTCGGAATACACCTGCGCCAGCGATGGCGTGAATCACCGTCTCCCCAACCGGGTCGTAAACAACGCCAATCGTGGGAGTACCGTCGCGGCGAACCAGTGCGATTGACACCGCGTATCCAGGTGTGCCTTCGATGAAGGGCAGCGTGCCATCGATCGGGTCGATGCACCAGAAGTAGTCGGCGCTAAACCGGCCGCCGTCGTCAGGTTGTTCTTCGGTGAGCAATCCAAGTTCGAAACGCTCAAGCGTTGGGTTGAGCGTCTCGAGGATGATGGCTTCGCTGCGCCGGTCGACTTCGGTCACCACCTGCGACGCGAGACTGCCGCTATTGGACTTGTGCTCGATCTCTTGAGGTCGGGAGGAGGCGATCATTTCACCGGCCGCAGTCGCAGCGTCGATCGCAAGGTTGGCGAGTTCGGTAAGTTCGGGACCAGAGAGTTTCATAAGGAGTTCAGAACCTCGCCTGCGAGCCGTTTGCTGTATCGATGAGCCTTCCAGTGGCCTGGGCTCCAGCCTTGAAGAAAGCGGAAGAAGTCAGTCCATGCCACGGGATACAGCTCACGCCAGTTGGCTTCGAGCGCGCGACTGTCGATTGCCTTCCCCGAACGCTCCAGCGCTTCGTGGAGGGACTCGAAATAGCGATCGAGCAACGCGGATTCGCGACGCTCGCACTCGTCTTCGTCGAAGCAACTGCTGATGAAGTAGGCAACATCTTTCATGCCACAACCTCCACC
>JBGCDN010000778.1:0-5166 GCA_045105495.1 Planctomycetaceae bacterium | reverse complement strand
CAGACCGTGACCGTTGAAGGCACAAACGAAGGCGGCTCGGCACAGATTACGCGCAACGTCACCACTTTGTTTACCGGCGTAGTGACGAACGTCGCGGTGACAGGGACGTCGTTACTCGAACCAACCGCTAGCTGGGACGCTCCGACGGGTGAGGGAGCCGAACTTGTCGCCAGATACAAGACCGACGGCGTCTCAAAGTGGGGTGTCGGCCGAACGCGAAAAACTCATCGCGTCAGCTACAACGTCGCCGCGTCCGAAACCAGCGTGCTGATGCCTGGTCTTGTGAGGGGCAAGTCATACGCGTTGACAATCACGGCACTAAACTCGACCACCGATCCGGGTCTGGCAAACACGGGTACGTCTTTTGTCTCAAGTCCGGCCCTGCCACAGGTACGGTGGACGGTGAACGGGTTCTCGGATGGACTCAGCGTGCCGGGTCCCGTTGTCGCCGGGCAACCAGCCGAAATTGTTCTCGCCGACCAACGCCCCGACCCAAGTGATATTGAACTGCTGAGTGGCCCCGCGGGACTGACCTTCGATCCCACAACGAAGACGGCCGAATGGACCCCTGATGCGGAGGACGTCAACACCGGATACACGAATACCAACGTGACATTTAGAGCGACGAATACCGTTGGCAGCGTAGACATCACCGTCCCCGTGCATGTGTACTTCTCGGGAGCCGTCAAGAACCTGCAGGCGACGAAGTACGGCACAGTAGCCGCGTCAGCGAGTTGGGACGCACCGACCGACAACGTGACACCGATCGCCGGATATCGAGTCACCATGCATTGGACGTGGAGCGGCCGCCGCCGATCGCGATCGTGGACGGTTGATGGAGACGTGACCAGTATCAGCTACTCGCTCGTTCCGACCGGAGCGGTCTCACACAAAGGCGTCAGCATCACACCCATCGATACGGACGACAACTTCGGCGTCGATTCCGGAAAGGTCCTCTACGGACAACGCGCAAACAATCTGCCTCCGATTGCAGTAAATGACGCATACGACGTGACCGAGGACACTACGCTGAACGTTGACTTCTTCAGCGGAATTCGCGCGAACGACATCGACACAGACAACACGCCATTCTTCAATCCACTTAGTGCGAGGCTGGTCTCGGGACCAGCCAACGGAACGCTGTCGCTCAACACTTTGGGGTCATTCGATTACATCCCGGATGCGAACTTCAACGGAGTTGACACGTTTACCTATCTGGTGAATGACGGCAAGTTTGACAGCAATGTTGCGACGGTCACACTCAACGTCGCGGCCGTGAACGACACCCCATCGGCTCTGGACGACTACTACACCGTCGACCAGGACGGATCGCTGACTGTTGGTGTTGCGACCGGAGTTCAGGCGAACGATAGCGATGTTGATGGAGGCACGTTGACTGCCAGTGTCGTAGCGAACCCTACGAACGGATCAGTCACGCTGAGCGGCGACGGGTCCTTCGTCTACACGCCCGCAGTCGGCTTCACCGGCGATGACACCTTCACCTATGTCGTCAATGACACTCTCGTCGATAGCCGAGTTGCTACCGTCAACATAACTGTGAACGCAACTGACCCACCGCCTCCACCGGGCACTCGATTCTACGTCGTCGATTTCAGTGGCCGGGCGACTTTTGAATACGACACGACGGGAGACTTGGTCGAAACTTACGCACTGCCGAAGGCCAACAAGAAACCGTTAGGCGTAGCGGCCAACGCGGACGGCTCGCTGGTCTGGACCATCGACAAACAAAAGCGAGTTTTCATTTATGACGACTCTGGCACCAGGCTCGGCATGTGGGTTCCAGAGGGCCTGACAAAGCCAGACGGAATCGCTACCGATGGCACAGACATTTGGATCGTTGATCGCAGTGCTGACAAGGTTTTGTACTACGCCGACGGGGCGGCTCGGAGAAACGGCACTGCAGCTCCCACGAGTGACTTTGCCCTCGATCGAACCAATCGGAATCCGAAGGGCATCACCTCGGACGGCACCAGTGTGTGGATCGTCAACGATACGAAGAACGCCGACCGCGTCTTCAGGTACGACACAACCGGTTCGCTGCTCGGGCGTTGGAAGATCGATTCGCTTAACGCCAAACCGACTGGGATCACAATCGATCCGAACAACGTAAACGACCTCTGGGTCGTAGACAGTTCGGCCGACAGCGTCTTCCAGTACTCTAGCGCCGCCACGCGACTCAAGGGCACGCAAACCGCCGATGTCGTGTTCGAACTGGACAACGCTAACACGAATCCGCAAGGCATTGCCGATCCAAAACCATCCGGCACCCAAGCAGTGAGTAGGACCAGTGTCGCACTTGAAGTCATTCGGCCAGATCAATCGTCCATCTTCGTCTCCCAGCCTGAAAGGAACCGGCTTGCCCGCACAACAATCAAACGACAATTCCCCACAGCACAGCGAGGTTCACTCGAACCTCGACTTAGCCTAGATGGCCCGGTGCTTGCCGATCCAAGGGTGGGTTTGGGCGCCGCTCACGACCAAATGTTACTCGACACACTCTTTGCACGGTCGTCAGATTTCTTAGCCATCCTTGACTCCCAAATGGTCATCGATTGACGTCAGAGAACCAGCGGGCCGCAGGCCAGGCTGAGCGTTCTTCTCAGAGCCCTATTCCACCTTGGCATTCGAGTTCGATCGGATGAGGCCGTCTTCCATCTCGTAGGTTGTGTCGAATACGTCAAGTGAACGATGGTCGTGCGTCACAACAATCACGCCCGCTCCGTGATCATGCGCGACTTGGGCGAACAGTTCCATAACCTGACGACCCCGGTGACTATCGAGCGCTGCAGTTGGTTCGTCGGCAAGAATGACAGCCGGACGGTTTGCCAGCGCTCGAGCGACTGCAACGCGCTGTTGCTGACCACCAGACAACATTGCTGGCCGGTTGGCCGCACGATCGGCGATGCCAAACTGCTCCAGAAGCTCCATCGCACGTCGCCGCGCTTTGCGAGGTGAGATACCGTTAAGCTCAACGGCGATCTGAACGTTCTCAACGGCGTTCAGAAATGGAATGAGATTCGACTTCTGGAAGACAAATCCAATGTGGCGTCTGCGGAACGTCCTCAGGTTCGTTTTCGGCTGGCTGGCGTCGAGCACCAACTTTCCATCAAAGAAAATCCAGCCCGAGGTCGGCGGATTGATCAAACCAACGGCCGTGAGGAACGTTGATTTGCCCGAGCCACTGGGCCCCAGCAGAGCAACCACTTCGCCGTGCCGAACGTTCATCGATGCGTCCCGCATGGCGACGACTTCCGTGTTCCCGCTGCCGTAGATCTTCGTCAGACGCTCTGTTTGAATCGCGAACTCGCTCCCGTGTTGGCTCATGAGATCGCCTCGTTGGGCGAGACATTCAGCGCCTTCCAGATTCCAAGAATACTGGATGCAACAGAGATTCCAAAGACAATCGCGCCGAGTTGCCACACGTCTTCGGGCGGGATCACAACGCGTCGCGGGAACAGCGGATACACGCGCCGACCGATCAGAAGAGCAAGGCCGAACCCACCCGCGCCGAGTATCAACGCCTGCTGCAGAATCAAAGAGAGGATCACTCGGTTCGGAGCCCCAATGAGTTTCAGAAGTGCGATGGAGTGCAGTTTGTCGAGCGTGAGCGTGTACAGGATAAGCGCCATGATGATTCCGGCGATCACGGTCAGCAAAATGCGAAACAGTCCGATCTGACGACGCACCTTGTCAATCGTTCCCTGTAGAAGAAACCCATGCTGATCTTCACGTGAATGGACGCTGACGTCGCTCCAACCGGAGATCGTGCTGGCAACGCGGTCACGATTAAAGCCTGGCCTTACTTTGACAACCACGGCACTATGCCGAGGCCGTTCGAGTGGCGGCAGTTCGAATGCCGGGCGATCTGCGTTCTCCAACAACGATGGCTGAACGTTTGCGAGGTCACTGACCTCACCACGTCCGCGACGAGCCGCTCTTTCAAGACGAATCTCTTCACCGCTGCGATCGAACTGAATCGCCTGAGCGTCAGTGACGGTCAAAAACGCAATGCCGTCGCCATTCGCACTCAGCATGTTCCGGGTGAGGCCGACGACCTTGTACGTCTCGCGACCAAGCGGTACTTCTTCGCCCAGTGACAATCCGAGCGTCGCGTCCGCGATCATTTCGAATCGATTCCGAGACAACGGGCGGCCGGCGTAGAGTTCGACCCATTCGCCGCGATCCTGCGGCCAGCTCAGTCCAAGCACAGCCATTCGCAGCGACTTGGTGTTGTGTTCGCGTTGGATGGTGTGGAACACAAACTCGCGAGAAGATTGAACACCTGGCACCGCCCGCACTCGATCGACCAGCGCCGGACTCACGCGTGAGATCTCAGCGAACGGGCCGCGCGTGTCGCGTTGGACAATCCACAGGTCGCCACCGATTCCGTCAATCAGCAGCGTAGCATCTTCGACAAAGCCGCGATAAATCCCGCCCATACCCATGACGATCATCAGAAGCATACCGAGGCCGATGGTGGTCAGCACGAACCGACCAAGGTTGTGACGGATGTCGCGAGAGGCAAGGTTCATTGGACCTTGACCCTTCGTCCCGCCAAAGATTGCGATTTGCCATCCACCGCGCGCAGTACGACATCTCCAAGTTCTAGTCCGTCCGTAATTTCCAATGCCTCCGCGCTCCGCAGTCCGATTGAAACCGGTCGCCACTCCGCATGATCGCCAACTCGAACGTAGACGCCGGACTGACCCGCCTTCTTCAGCAGATTCTCAGCGGGAAGGACCACGACATCTTCGCGGCGATCCGTTTCGATGTAGACCTCGGCTCGCTGACCGACAGCCCAGTTTCGCGGCAGCTCGTCTACCAACACGTCCACAACGAACTCGCGCGGCTCCCGATCAGCCTCACGACCAAGTCGAGCGACTTGCCCCGGCCACGATTGAGTTGGTTCAGAACGGAACACAACTCGGGCTGGCAGCTGTGGCTTCAGTCGATCCATCTCCGTTTCGTCAACCCACGCGCTAATCCACAGCTGTTCGGTCGAGATTAACGTGAGCATCGCGATGCCCGGCACGACAACGTCACCTTGGTCGCGTTGCCGCTTCACAATCAGACCAGCGAATGGAGCCACAATGTGAGTGTCACTGCGTCGCGCTTCGTGGAACTTCAACGTTTCCTGCGCGGCGA
>JBGCDN010000777.1:0-3424 GCA_045105495.1 Planctomycetaceae bacterium | reverse complement strand
GTTGCGTCGCTACTAAACCGCGATGAAGTGAAGCCTGAAGACGTTCGCCGCAATCTTGTGATCTCCGGCATCAACCTACAGGCACTCAAGAAGGCACGTTTCAGGATCGGCGAAGTGGAATTCGAAGGCACCGGCGATTGCCACCCCTGTTCACGAATGGAATACAACCTCGGCGACGGCGGCTATGCCGCAATGCGAGGCCACGGTGGCATCACAACACGAGTAACCAAACCCGGTACGATTCACGTTGGCGACGAAGTAACGATTCTTCCTTCGTGAAGTGATTCCGTTATGCCTGCAGCATCCCGCAGCGTTGTATAAATTCGGCCGAACTCTGATCAAAACTTCCTTGCTCGCGTTTCGGCTTTGATTCGTTTTTCATCGACGATTTCGAAGCCGGTAATCTTCCAGGCATCGTCTTCTAGTTTGATGGTGAAGATACCGTCAAACTGATTCGCTCGTTCGTGGATGTGGCCCCAGTGTTCGATGGAACCGCTGACGGTCCAGTTCGAACGATAGCGGAATGCCGGCCACGGCAACTTCTCGTCAGGAACTATGGTGCCGGGCGCGGGGATGAACTCACTTACGCTTCGAGTCTTCGGCTCGCTTTCAACAGGGTCACCTTCATCGTCCTCGGCTTCGATCGGCACTTCGTTCTTCACGACGCTGCCGTATCGAACCTCACTAATTCTCGCCATCGCACCGCCCTGTTCTCTCACTTCCAAAGACTTCCGAATGTTGAGGTAAATGTCCTGCAGCAAGTCGCCCGATACGCTGGCAGCCAGTGCGTCATAAACTTCGTCTTCGGTACCGTAGTCGAATGCGCGATAGACGTTGCGGTGGAGAGTTTCGAAAACGGTTTGGGCTTCTTCTTCCGAAAGCGGCTTGGGTTGTTCGAATGGTGAGTCAACGGTCTTGGTTTGTGACCATGTCGCAGCTGCAGTGCCCACACCGGCAAGTAGCAGAATCGCCGCCTTCCAACCAAACTTTTTCAAACCGGCCAGGAAGCAGAGCAAACCAATTCCAAGACCGCCGTAGGCCATGGGCCGGACAGTGAGTTCTGGCTTTGGTGGAAGCGATGCAGCGATCGTTGAGATCTCAGGCCGAGGTTCGCGACCGGGGTTTGTCCATTCATACGGACGTCCATTTGCGAAGCGTGAGAACCGAAACTTATCGAACTCCTCAAACGCGATGATGACCGAGTGAATCTTTTGCATGTTGGGACTGAACTTCGTCCATTTCACTTTGACATGATTCGGAGTGCCCTTCGTGCTGTAAGACATAATGATGCCGACCCGCCCGTTCGCCATGCTGACTCGCTTGTCAGGTGCATTCATCGCGAAGTCGCGTAGGTCGAGGCTGTGAAAGGCGATGCGGTCGAACACCGGCTGTACTTCAACCCCGTCGATGTGAACCGGGTTGCCTTCGCCAAAGTACTTCTTGATGGCATCTCGAGCCGCGTCTTGTTCGTCGAGTTCCAACCATGACTGATCTTTACGATCGATGTGGAAGATGGAGGCAAGCGTGGCCAGCGGAACCAAAATCTCGTGCCGCACTTCGTAGTCGGTGATGTAGATGAACGAATACGTGCTGCTGTAGCTTGAGATGCCCAAGTTTTGTTGATGCTGCCGTTCAGTCCATTCGTCCCATTCCTTCGCACTCGCGTCTGGCGAAAGTGGCAGGTGAGTCCAATCGAGCGGCGGCGGAGTGTGTGGCGTGCCGGGGCTAATCTTGTTGGCTTCGTACGCACCGTCGGCTCCGGCTTGCTTTAGAAGCAACGTCATTTCAGACGGCGTGATCTGGTTGATGTCTGTGATATTTTGTTCGAACGTCAGAAACTTCGGCGGCTCATCGAACTTGAACTCGAACTGATACGTCAGTGAGTAATTCATCAACTCAGCGACATCGACGCCGTCTTCGGGGATCTCGAACGGCTGGATGTTCACAACTTCGCCAACGATGGGTTCTCCATCGGCGTCGCGGATGATCACGCGTTCGATGAGGAACTCTTTGTATTCCTCAATCCCTCGGCGCATTTCTTCGGGTGTGATGATTCCGAATTCATCGCGTTCGAGATCAAGAAATCGATCGATATCTTCGGCGAACATCTTCAAACGCATCGTCGCATTGCTGCGCGTTACGTAGACGTCGGCACGGGTCACCGAGATGGGGTGCGTGACTGGCAGAAGACAAGCGATGGTGGCGATGAGTGTCGTCATGAAATCGGTCCGCATTCGTGAGAACCGAACACTTCTGTCAGACAAACAGTTGTCGCAGGATGCCGGTTCCAAACTGTTGTACCAAAATCGCAATGCTGACAGCCAGAACCACGCTGGTTCCGACCACGATTGCCAATTCTGCCAGTTGAAGTTGGGCGATTGTGCCGCGACTACAACCCAGCTTGAACATAGTCTGCATCTCTCTCTGCCGCAGGCGCAGTGTGAGAATCGTCACCAGAACCAAGAACAGAAGCGATACAATTCCAATTAGCCAAGCGGCAGCGTCGAAGAACTTCTTCACGCGAAAAACAATCGCAAGCAGCTGTTCAATGACTTCCGGCGGCTCAACAACGCGAACTTTGCTGCTGTCGGAAACGAACCGTCCCATGAGTTTCGTCGCCGAAGCCTCATCCGGCGGGACCGCAATCACACTACTAACCGGAAAGTCCGCCGGCGCGCCGTGGAAGTGGAATGAGGCGAGGTTCTCGTCTGTGATCTCGGTGTACTGCACAACCGCCGGGCTGGCGGTGACGTTGTTTTCTGTCGACTTGAGAATCAGATTGGAATCGTCTTCGCGTTCCAGCCCCTGATGTCCGTGTCCGATACCTTCAATCACCCACGCACTCTGAATGTCGATGAAGACCGCGTTGTCGTCCGGCGTTCCTGTCCGCGCGAGGATACCGACGACTCGCATATTGAGCGGATACGAACCAGCAAGGTCGAACACATTTTCAGGATCCGACAACAGCCGCTCACCGGGCTTCACACCAAGAGCATCGGCAACAGAAGACCCAAGCACACAGTCTCCGAGACGAGTCAGCGCTTTGCCTTCTCGGAGACGCGATTCTCGGAAGACGAAGTAATCCAACGTCGTCCCAACAATTGGATACTTCTTTGCTGTGAACCGAACATGCATCGGGATAGCCGTCGCATAGCCGGTGCCGGCCACGTAATCCGTCGTTGCCATCGAGATCGACGGCGGCGGCTTCGCATCGAAGTAAAGCGTACTAATCGCCAAGTCAAACTGACTCCCCGGCGCACCGATGATCAGTGGTGTGGAGGCCGCTCGCGAACGGAGTTCGGGTGGAAAACGTGCGACAAGACAGCGGAGACATCGCGGTAACGCGAATGTCATCGTCAGGCACAGAACCAACATTGTCGTCCGGAGCCGATGGAACCGGCGGTGTCGCCAAGCGAGTCGAAAC
>JBGCDN010000776.1:0-5744 GCA_045105495.1 Planctomycetaceae bacterium | reverse complement strand
GATCGCTCCGTGGGGACTGCTGGCTGCAGGAGTTCCTGAAGTTACGGTGACTTCATAAATCAACGGGTTGGGATCGTTTTCAAACCACAGCGTAAGATCCGTACTACCGACGGCGAGCCCAATTAACGCGACCTGTGTTTCGCTGTATTGGACGAAGTTCACGATGTCTGGTGACGTGACGGCGATTCTGGAGATCTTCTGTTCGGACATCACAAGCTGGCTGTGATGCTTCCGCACTGTGGTCCGGTATTCCGGGGATGTAATCTGTCGAAGTCGTGGTCGTCTTCCCGCAGGCGGTGAAGGGGGAAGGGTTTCGTACTGTGTCTTCCGAATACTTCCACGTTGTTTGCTTTGCTGGCCGACGATCGGTTGTCGGTTCGCTTGAGTTACTCGAATCGTCGAAGTTCGCTGGATGAACCGATCGACCGACTCCTGCCCGTTGGCCCTCGGGCTAGCGACCACGCAGGCAGCTGCTGCAGCAATCAGGATGATTTGGCGTTTGATGTTCACCGATGTGATCCACGCGTTTGTGTTCGAGCCAACAGCCAAACCGCGCGCAGGGTGCGCGGGGGCTGATATCGAGTGTATCGGTCCGGCGAACTGGAGAACTTAGCTCGAATCTATCACCTATGCAGGTTGTACGGTCGCGATGCAAATGTGAGTTTGTCTCAGCCGCACAGGAGACCAGCAGATGCTGCCGGAAGCATTTGGATTGTGACGATTACGGCATTTCTGACGGCAGACGTTGTGGTTCACTCGCCGATAACACCAAGCAGACCAAGGCACGCAAGTCGGTGGCTTTGGTCTGGGAATGAAGTGCAACAAGCGAATGGAACAGGACGGTATTCCGATGCGGAATCGAATCGTGATGACATTGGGAACGCTGGCGATGGTTATGTCTGGTGCCAATGCGTTAGCGCAGGATGGTTGTGATTCGCCTGTTGGCGGATTCTTCCGATTCGACAATCAGACGCCGTGGCTTCATGGATTCGATCGCCCCGTTTCACCATTCAGCGGGCACGCTTCCTTTCGTCCTTCGAATTACAAACAGGCAATGGCTCGGGCCAGCTACATGCAGATGTATGGCTCGCAGTTTCAAGCCACCTACTCACGACGCCCGTCGCCAGCGGATACGTATCGGATGAGCCGAAAACTATCCCGACGTGAATCGATGACAGAGCCTGCTGAACCGATCGTACAGAACGGCGTGATGTCTCCGATTCGTTCAATCCGAATCGCAAAGCCGCAAACGCTTCCGGTGAAGACACAGCAGCCGCCTCAGATTATCCGCGCGATTCAGCGAGAGGAAACTGGTCCGCTGTTTCCGTTGCCATAGTCAAGACGCCGAGTCACTAACGAAAAAAGCCGCTGACTCATTCATTGAGTCAGCGGCTTTGCTTGTTCTTCAGGCGGCAATCAGTCGACGATGGTCGCTTTGTTGATGAAGTCGACGTTTGGCATCTCACGTTTGAGGTAGGCATTGCCTTCCTGAGTGAGTCGCATCTGAGCATCGCGTGGTGGTTCGCCGTATTCCTTGTTGATGGAATCGACAACCTTCATACCGTCTCCGACAACCTTGCCAATTGGCGGGAAAGGATTGGGCTGAGTATCAAGGCCGACATTGTCGCCAAAGTTGATAAACAGTTGAGTCGATCGCGAGTTCGGTTGCCCGGTCTGTGCGAAGGTCATGTAGCCTCGTTTGTTGGACTGGATGACAGGGTCGTCCTGAATGGAGTCTTCCCACTTGGCAGTCATCTTTGGATCGGCCGCGATGCCCCATTGCACCATGAAGTTGGGGACAGCTCGGAAGAAGCCGCATCCGTCGTAAAACCCGTCTTCAACAAGTTCGCGAAAATGCGCCGCTCCATTCGGAGCCCATTCCGGATGAACTTCAACGGTGAAGTTGCCCTTTGTGGTTTCGAAGAGAACTTTGAACGGGGCGTCCGCGGGGCCAGCAGCCGCTGCACCTTCGGCGGTCTGAACCGGGATGGTGCCGTCTCCTTCATCAACGTTAGCGCAGCCGAGGCAAAGCAGCGTGGCAAGAGACAGAATCGAGATGCGAATCATGGGTCGCTCTATGTCAGGGAAGAGTTCGAACAGAATCGGGATTTTCTGTCGGAGAGCCGTTTGGCTCAAGTCGAATTGGCACTCAAAAGCGCGAAAGTGGAACGTCTTATTGGCGAATCTGCTTGTCA
Organism: Planctomycetaceae bacterium; assembly: GCA_045105495.1. GTDB lineage: Bacteria > Planctomycetota > Planctomycetia > Planctomycetales > Planctomycetaceae > CAYNWT01. The sequence goes on along the minus strand of JBGCDN010000776.1, from coordinate 3,549 downwards.
TGTTCGCGCAATAGGTCGGTTTCGGCATGAACCTCTTCGTGTAGGGTCATGGCTTGTTCATAGCCCGATTGGAATCGTTCAAGAGTTGCAGTCAGGTCTTTGCCGGCGTTTCCTTCGGCAACAGTGCGTCCCAGCTGCAGTAGCGTTGGTTCTAACTGATTCCTGAGGAAGTCAGCCAACTGTTCAGCGTTGCTTCGCATGGCGGCCGTGTGGTTGCGAATGATCTGGCGGTCCTCGTGACGTTCGGCGTCAGACAAATCGCGGAACGATTCTTCGTGCCGTTGTTTCGCGAGGTCTTCTTTGGAGACCAATCGCCCAAACGGATTGGCATCCTTCTTCCCAGCGTCTCCCGCGTTTTCGGCAATCGCCATGCCTTTACGAGCCCGTTCAAAATCCGGCCGCAACTCGAGTGCCTTCTTGAATGAGTTGATGGCCTGTCGATGGTTGTTCATGTCGAGATAAACATTGCCCAGATTCTGATGGGCTTCGGCAAGCTCAGGATTGATTTTGATGGCGTCTTTGTATGCCGTGGCAGCCATCGCCAGCTGCTTCAGCCCTTTTTGAGCGATCCCAAGATTGTAATGCGCTTGCGCGTTCCGTCGGTCGCGCTGTACGGCCTTGCGAAGTACACGTGTCGCGTCCTGGTACTTGCCGAGCCGGTTCATGACCGCCCCAATGTTAACCCATGCGCTGGACTTCATTGGTTTGATGGCCGCAACCTGCTGAAAGCAAGCGAGGGATTCTTCAAGCTGGCCGCTCAGGTAGTACGCCGATCCAAGACACTCGTGGAGCCCCGAGTTCTTCGTGTCTTTGTTGATCGCTGCCGTGAGTATTGATATCGCAGCTTTGAATCGGCGAGCACGCATGTCTTTCTTCGCGAGCTCGAGCGCTTCTGCAGAGCCGTTTGACATACCGGACCTCTTGCTGAGGGAATGAAGGAGATCCGTTCAAAGAACAACGCTCCTTGTGCTACCTATGATACCCGCAACTTTGTGCGCGAAGCCATCTGTTTCGCGTGAAGGGTGCTACAGCTTTGTGTGAGGAGAAGATTAACCCACACAGAGCTAGCTTTTAGTCCTTGATGGGGATTTGTTTCATTGTGTAGTGACCGGTTGCGGGGAACAAATGTTTGCCCGCTTTCACAGTCACCTCGTAAACATGTTCTGCTCGCAAGGGTTCTCCCAGTTCAATCCGGACCAGTCGCCCGGCGTCACTTACTGTGACGTTCGAGATGTTGACTTCATGCCGACCAGAATCTGGTGTTGCGTAACCGCCCTTCCACTTTCGTGTGTAGGTCGAAACAGCGTAAGCCGATTGTTGCTTCAGCTTGTCAGGAGAAATCGGACGCACAAGTTCAATCTCGAACCCATCCACCGTCGCGCGAAGTTCTCGAATGCCGTTCGGTAGCTTTCCATTGAACCGAAGACGCTCAATCGCGCCAGTGTTCTGTCCACCAAGCCAGCCGCTGTCGTAGATAGATCCAATGTAGAGGTCGCCGTTCTCTGCAACTGCCGCGCAGATTGGTCCAACGAAGTTCGATCCGCCGCCTTCAAGCCCCGGCTTACTGAAATAGTAAGCCGCGCCTTGGACAACGTCACCAACGTCCTGAAAGCTCATTCGAATCAGCATGTGTGAGTCGTACTCGCAGCCAATTAGGTGACCGCCAAACGGCGATGCATGATTGTCCGGCAGGAACGCAATGGCATTCATGCTGCGAACCCATGGGTGCGGCACTCGAATGGATGGTGTCGTCTCGGGTTCATCGGGATTCGGTTCGTGCCGCGATGCGACACCGTAGTGCTTCCCCATCTGCACAAGATTGACTTCGTTAAACGTGTTCTGCACGCCTTGGTTGTCGGTGACGAACACACGATCCTGACTATCGACAGCGAAGCCAACCGGATACCGAAACGACCAACCGACAGGTTCTGTCTTGCCATCGGCCGTGAGTCGCAACACCGCGCCTCGCCAGAGCGATCGGTTCTTTGGTCGTTTTGGCTGCGAATAATCACTACCCAGCCCGAAGTAGATATCGCCCTTCGAATCACGAACCAAGCCACAGGTCCAGTCGTGATAGTTGTCGCTGTAGCCCCACCCCGTCGAGACCACGACCCGATGGTCCGCGCGGCCGTCGGAGTTCTTGTCGGATAGTCTCACGACTTCTGGTTTATGAGCGACCAACAGATCGTCGCCGTCACGCAGTACTCCAAACGGAGCGGCCAGGCCTTCTTCGAATACGTTGAGTGTTTCAGGCAATCCGTCGTGATTCTGATCACTGGCGGAGTAGACATGTCCTTTTAATGACGAGAAGACCATGTTGCCATTTGCGTTCCATGTGATCGACGTTGGCATGATGGAGCCGGACAGCGGCAGGCGTTGCCCTTCGAACCCAGGGACGCTTGTGATCTTCTTTGGCTCTGAGATGAACTGCGGCTTCGACGACTTTCGCGTTGTCGGTCGTTTTAGTGGGACAAGGAAACCGATGTCGGCATTGCCATTCTTGCATGTCAGGTAGGCCTGCCCGTCGATTTCAGTTGTTTCGTTTTCGGTGATTGTTTCACCATCGGCGGGCTTCGCGACTCTTAGCAGTACAGCATGCGGCAGGTCACCTGAATCGACCCGAACCAAACGCCTGAATCCACTGAGCTTGTCGGTGAAACGGTAAGGTTCGATCTGCTCTTGGACATCGACCTTGTGATCACTGTTGTCGATACGAAAGTTGAGACTGTATTGGAATCGGACGCCCGCTTTTGTGTTTGTCCATTTTTCGAATCGACCATTGGTCGCCCGGTTCACGACCGGTTTGATCAATTCGCCTGTCTCGCTTTGGAGTACGACATCAGGGCCAACCCGCTGCGAAACCAGTCCGATTCCCGCGACATCCCAATACCAGCTTTTCCCTTCCGTTCGTTGCCGAGCTGTATCGCCAAACCACCAATGCCTTAGACCAAACTGGTCAAGATCGAACATGAGGTTGTGTCCGTTGTTCAGTCCGACCACCAATGGTCTAGCAACGTACCGCCCCTGTTTTGCAGGATCAGTGAAGACATCGCGGATGACTCGGGCAGCAGTTCCCGGTTCAACATGGACGAATTGTTCGAAGCTCGCAGGGTTTGTTGGGACAGTGAAGTTCTTGTCGTTGAGTGCGTCCCAGGCAGCGACCAATTGTGTGTGGACACTTCCATCAAGGACGCCCTTCACGGGGCGAGTGATCGATGGCATCTCCATTCCGGGAACAATACGTGAAGGCGATCGGACCCACCGCAGGAAGAACTCCTTCCGCATCCTCTTACCAGGATTCAACAAATTCGACCCACGCGTTCCCAATGCGACGTTGCGCGGTTCATAGTTGCCTGCGGAATGGCATGCGATGCAGCTAAATCCACTTGGGCCAATCAACGCTTGGCCGGCGACGAGTGTTTCTGTGCTGGAAGTTGTGTTGATACTCGGGAAATCAGGGTGGGCAGGGATGCGATCGTGCTCGGCAAGGTAGTCACGTATCGCCGCGCTCTCTGCTTGCGTGTGAGCGAACTTTGGCATGCGTACCGA
>JBGCDN010000775.1:0-3917 GCA_045105495.1 Planctomycetaceae bacterium | reverse complement strand
ATTCTGAGCAGCCTGTAGAAGAACGATTGTAGCACGGCTCTCCGAGTCGTTTCTTGCGAGAAGTTTCCACAACCTCGGAGAGTCGTACTACATTCTTCAATGCCCTGTTAGGGTTCTTTCGTCATTCGCATTGCTGATCTGATGGCGTCTCGCGTTTGGTCATTGTGGCTGATGGATCGATAGATGGTTCCACTTGCGTCGATAATTACCGTGGTCGTTGAATAGGTAAAACCGAACGCCGCGAACGTCTTGCCTGGTCTACGTGATTCTTTCGGAGGCTTGTCGATGGCGAACTTCCAGGGCAGCTTGTACTGCTTCATGAATTCGCTGGCCTTCTTTGGGTCAGTATTGTGCGGGTAGACGTTAACGATCTCGACGCCACGCTTCTTTAGAACTTCATGAGCTTCGCGGAGCTTCTGGATCTCATCAATGTGGCCAGAGAATTGGTTCCTCGATACTCTGTGAAAGTTGAGCAGCACGACCTTAGCCTCAAGGTTCGGTCCATGCGTTTTGCCGTTCTGGTCGTACCAGCCCACAACATCGAAGGCCGGCGCCTTGCTGCCGATTTTCAGCTTTGGTTTGGCGGGATGCTGCTTCTGTGCGGCTAACCTGCGAGATCGACGGGCATTCGCAAAAGCAACAATGTCCGTCACCGGCGCACTTAGTATCGCGGTGTTCGGACGAGAACCCACCTGGCTTCGGTCTCGATCTCGGCTGTCGATGACATTGGTTCCGGCCGGCAGTGCAAGTGAAAACGTCCCGGGCGGGAATGCGGTCACTAAATCGGCCTGATCAAGAAACGTTACGTCCGCGCGATCGAGCTTGCCAGCACGAAATTGTGCGGTGACTTTTAATCGGGGCGTCATCGCTCCGGACGCGTCTTTTACGGGCTGATACTGTCGAGTCAGTCGCCCGGAACCGCCGCGCATCTGACTTAGTTCGTAGACGAACCCACTGTCCGTATCGACAACAAGAGTCGCGCTTACGCCCTCGGCTTCGATTGTGTAGCGAGTCTTGTCACCGTCTACAGAACGTTTGACATCCGGCGGGAATCGGTTGACATTTGGGATCTCAACCAGGTCACGAAACGCGCCGATGTAGACACTGGAGTTTCTTGCGTTCGCCACATCGAGCTGCGAGTTTCTTGCACTGTAGCGGAGTTGCTCTGTCCCGTTATTCATGTCGATATCGGTGACCATCATGCCCTGCCAGCGGAAGACACCTTTGCCACTCGCATTTGCTTTCGCCATACGATGATGGTCAACAAGCATTGTTTGCGTGGCCGAGAATCCAGCTGCGGGAAAGACATGCTTCAGGATAGCCTCCGCGTGCTTGGGTGACTTGCCTTCCAGTGCCTCCAAAACCTGTTGCATTTCGATCGCTAGCAGGTCGCCCTGTAGGAAGCTGTTCCTCCTGAAGAGGAACCGTCCTCGTGAGAGCAACCGGGTTTGACGATCCAGTTTCTCTGCGAGATCGGCGAAGGTCTCATTGACTTCCGGGACAGCTTCATCGCGTTTTCTAAACGCGACTCGGATTACCTTCTGATCGCCCGGTTCCACGTTGACTGTGATGACATCGTCATTGAGCTTTTCGAAACCAGGAGGAATCGAGCCGACTCTCAGGAGGTTTGTTCCCGCCGGTACCGTTGCTCGCAAAACACCCGTTCCGTCTGTGCGAGGATGGTCGACGAATCCGGGCTGCGACTGAAGTTCTTCGTATGCTTCCTGGCCAGGCAACTTGTGCAGAAATGTGATTCCCTCAATGCCATCGTTCGCTCCCTGAATAACAGCGCGGATGGCGATGCTGGCCGCCGGTTCCAATTCGAACTCACTGGACTGTCTTAGTTCCTTCGAGACAACAAGTTCATGCTGTGTCGGGAGCAGTTTTTGCCCGGCGAACGGTTCGATCAACAATCGATACTTCCCCGGTGGGATCGCGAGTCTTGCCACCCCTGTTTTTGTGACCGCGATACTGCCCGGTCCGAGATACCGTGGCTTTCGCGCATCCAGCTGTTCGACGCGGACCTGGCAACGCGGGTTCGATGGCCCTTTCACTTTGATGGAAACCGCCCGAGGTCGAATCAGCACAATGTCATGTTGGCCGTCTGATCCAACGTACTTCTGGAATCTTCCTTCTCCATCTGATGAGATAATCGTCTCCTGGTACCTCTGAAAGTCAGGCGTAATCATTGCTGCAGTCTGCGTCCTGGTGTTCGCGGGGAGTCCACGAATCTCGTACTCGCCTCTCTCGTTGGTAGTCGCGATGCGATACTTTTCAGGCATGTCTCGCAACTGCCATCCCGGGCCGTGTTCGGTAGATTCCTCGACGTCTCTCAACGTGTAGGCAAGCATCCTCGGTTTGGTGGCCCAAAGGTCGCGGCCATTCTGCACAACTCCCAACTGCACCGTCGCGCCCTCAAGTGGCTGGCCAAGATCGTCTTTCACAACCCCGTGAATGCGCACTTCGGGGCGAAAGATGAGTTTGAGTTCGATCGGTTCGTCCTCGAAAAATAGTGTCTGCTTCTCGCGAGGGTCCAGCGATTCCGGACGCTTCGTTAGGCGCAATGTCTTTTCTCCCGACGATGAAAGGCCCTTGCCTTCCGCGGTACCAATGACGAGGAAAGACGACTCGCGCGGCTTGGCAACTGGTTCTGGCTTGAACTCTTTTATGGGGAATCGATCTGCCTTGATTGTGAAGCGACCGTTCGCGTCAGATTTGACTGTTGCAACCAGTGGTTCGAGAGGCGTTCGTTCGCCCTTCTCGTTGTAGTACCGCATGCCAAGACCTGGAATGAACAAACGCAGCGTCGCATTTGCAACGGGCTTGCCCTCCGTATTAACACACTGACCGTCGACGACCAGTGGTTGGAAATCGACGGAGTAGCCACCGTAGCTATCGAACCGATCGATCTTTTTCGACGCAACGGGAAGGTCTGCAGGGATCTCAAAGTTCTCTTCGACACTTGCCGTCGTTGCCGAATTCGATTCCTGCGCTTGGCTAAGTTCTGAGCGCAGGCCAGGCAGCAGAATGCCAGCGACGATGGCGATCGCAGCAAGGTTCAAAACAGACAACCGCACAGTCCGACGAACTCGCGTATCCATGATACGTTTGATTCGGCTGCCCAGTGGATGTAGTCGTCCTGACATACTGCACGCGACGTGAACTGGTGCCGTCGAGGGAAGAGCGGCGACGCGAAGTAGGGTGTCGCAGTATTCGTCGGTCGTTGCTAGTCCGGTTCCGATCAGCAAATCGTCGCAGCAGTCTTCGCGGACACGACGAATCGTTCGGTTCAACACCCAGAACACAGGATGGAACCACCACGCTGTCATCATCGCAAGTTGCAACCAGCCAACCCAACCGTCCCATCGACGTAGGTGAGCCAGTTCGTGCCCGAGTACGGTTCGAAGCTCGGCGGGTGTGTACTCGTCAGTCGGTAGGATAATCGTCGGACGAACTGTTCCGAACGCGATTGGAGAATCCGCCTCCGAGGTCACGAGCAATCTGACCGATCGCCGCATTTTGAGTCGAGACTGCAGTTTCACAAGCGCGGCAAAAGCACGGTCACAAGCATGATTCGAGCCACGCACGAGATGTCGAAGCTGCATCAGTTGCCTTGCAATTACCAGCAGGACCACCAGAGTTCCCACCGCGTATGCCAGCAGTAGACTGGCTCGCCAGGAAAGCTTCGGCGCGAGTTGACCTGAGTCCGTTGGAAACCCAAATGGAGCGGCAACGACTGCATCCTGTTCGCGTTCAGGAGTAGGCAGGGCTATCACTCCATCCGGTTCGGGTTCGAGTGGCGATTCAGAGAACTCAGGCCCATTGGTTATTCCGCTAGCGGCTTGCGGTGATGAGATGTCGAGAGTCGAAACCACGTTCTGCACTTGTGGTGTACTTGGTGCGGTCTCGTTCTCGGG
>JBGCDN010000774.1:0-4007 GCA_045105495.1 Planctomycetaceae bacterium | reverse complement strand
CAGACTCCACATGGGCACGCAGGCGTAGACAAATTGAAACACAACCGTGGCACCGGATGTACTGGCTGCAAAGTTCACCAAAGAACCAGCCAGAATTACCATGCCCGCGTGAAACGATGTCCGCCGGTAGGGCAGGTCGGTTTCCTGATTGGCTTCAGTAACAAATTCCACAGTCCGGTCCGCGAATCAATATCGAATATGAGGTGCGTTGCTCACGCCTTGTGGGCAGGTTGGGTTTTTTGGGTAATCGACGGGTCAATTCGAACCGTTTTCCCAGTACTATCGTTGGTTCCAGAATTCTGAACCCGCCCACTTTGTCGGAAACACTGACATGCTTCAACCAAGACTGCATCGCCTGCTGGCTCTGCTGTGTCTCACCTCCACACTGGCTTTTGCTCAGGATAGTGATTCGAAGAAGGACGAATCGCCCGGTATCAACTCGGGGCTTGTTTCATCGCTACGTCTTCGCGGCATTGGTCCGGCTTTCATGTCCGGCCGAATTGTTGATATCGCCGTCGATCCAGAAGTCGACAGCACGTGGTACATCGCTACCGCAGCGGGCGGAGCGTGGAAGACAACGAATGCTGGAACAACGTGGAAGCCAATTTTCGACAACTACGGTTCTTACTCGACCGGCTGCGTCACAGTAGATCCGAAGAATCGGTTCACTGTTTGGCTGGGAACTGGTGAGAACAACAGTCAGCGATCAGTCGGTTACGGCGACGGACTTTACAAGTCGGTCAACGGCGGTCAATCGTTCAAGAAGGTTGGCCTGGAGAACTCAGAGCACATCGCGAAGATTGTTGTCCATCCAGACGATTCTGACACTGTCTTCGTTGCCGCTCAGGGACCACTCTGGTCATCAGGTGGAGATCGTGGTCTCTACAAAACTACCGACGGTGGTAAGTCGTGGACCAGCATCCTGAACATCAGCGAGAACACCGGCGTTACCGATTTCGTTCTCGACCCACGCGATTCAGACACCATCTACGCCGCCAGTTACCAACGACGGCGTCATGTATGGACGCTGATTGATGGCGGCCCGGAATCTGCGATTCACAAAACGACAGACGGTGGTAAGACGTGGAAGAAAATCACCAGCGGTTTGCCCGGCGGTGACCTCGGTCGTATCGGACTTGCTATCTCGCCCATGAAGCCAGATGTGCTCTATGCCATCGTCGAGGCTACCAAAGGAAATAGCGGTTTCTTCCGGTCTGCCAATCGAGGCGAATCGTGGAGAAAGCAAAGCAGCTACGTCTCGAGTAGTCCGCAGTACTATCAGGAAATCGTTGCCTGCCCTCATAAGTTCGATCGTATCTATTCGCTCGATACTTACATGCAGGTTTCCGAAGATGGCGGCCGCAGTTTCAGCGGACTTGGCGAATCGTTTAAGCACGTCGACAACCACGCCATGGTCATCGACCCGAACGACGCAGACCATCTAATCATTGGGTGTGATGGCGGTTTGTACGAAACATGGGATCGCGGCAAAAACTATCGATACACCTCAAACCTACCGCTCTCGCAGTTCTACAAAATCGCAGTCGGAACCGATAAGCCGTTCTACTACGTCTACGGTGGTACTCAGGATAACGCGACCCAAGGTGGTCCTTCACAGACCAACAACGTGCACGGAATTCGCAACAGCGACTGGTTCACGACGGTCTTTGGCGACGGCTTTGATCCATTGGTCGATCCGAACGATCCCAACACCATTTACTCGCAGTGGCAGTACGGTGGTTTGGTTCGATTCGATAAGCGAACCGGACAGCGTATCGACATCAAGCCGCAGGCAGACAAAGGCGGCCCACCACTACGCTTCAACTGGGACTCGGCTCTCGCAGTCAGCCCACACGATTCCAATACCATCTACTACGGATCGCAGTTTCTGCATCGGAGTAAAGACCGAGGAAACACGTGGGAGACGCTCGGCGAAGATCTTTCGCGGCAAATTGACCGCAACAAGCTGAAGGTTATGGGCCGCGTTTGGGGAATCGACACCGTCGCGAAGAATATGTCGACGTCGTTCTATGGAACGATTGTCTGTGCCGCCGAATCTCCGGTTCAAAAAGACCTGCTGTATGTCGGCACAGACGATGGCATGGTTCAGGTCAGTGAAGACGGCGGCCAAACCTGGCGGAAGGTTGGAACCTTCGACGGAACCGACGTTCCGGAATTCGGCTACATCCACGACATCGAACCATGTCTTCACGACGCAGACACTGTGTTCGTTGCGATCAACAATCACAAACGCGGCGACTTCAAGCCGTACATCGTGAAAAGTACCGACCGAGGCAAAACGTGGAAGTCGATTGCCAAGTCACTACCAGAACGTGGTTCTGTCTACACGCTCGCTCAGGATCACGTACAGAAAGAACTGATGTTCTGTGGAACCGAATTTGGACTGTTCTTCACCGTTGATGGCGGGAAGAAATGGATGCAGATGCGAAACGGGCTGCCAGTGATTGCAGTTCGTGATCTGGAAATCCAAAGGGAACACAGTGACCTTGTTGTTGGAACCTTCGGTCGCGGCATGTACATCCTGGACAACTACGATCCGATGCGTCACATCAGTGAAGAACTACTGAAGACGGACGCGAAAATACTGCCGATCAAGAAGGGTCTGGTTTATGTCCAGGCAGCTCCCATGTCTGGTCGTGATAAGGCCTATCAGGGAGCTGGGTTCTACACGGCCCCCAACCCGGAATTCGGCGTCACCTTCACTTACTACACCAAAGATTCTGTGAAGAAGACCAAGAAGTCGAAGCGAAAAAGCAAGGAATCAAAGCTCAAGCGATCTGGTGGCGATGTGCCTTACCCAAGTTGGGACGAGCTCAAAGAAGAAGGTCGCGAGCAATCTGAAAAGCGTATGTTTGTCATTCGCGACAGCAGCAACGAAGTGGTCAACACAATTCCAGCCTCCGGTTCGAAGGGAATGCACCGGACCACTTGGAACTATCGGTACCATAGCCTTGGCCCAATTACCGGCGGTCGTGGCCGAGGCGGACGCGGTCCCATGGCACTTCCGGGCAAGTACACGGTAGAGCTAATCAGTGTCCTTGGCGGAGAAACGAAAACGCTTGTCGAACCGACTGAGTTCGAAATTGAAACGCTGAATTGGGGCGATGTCGAACCAGAAGACCGAAGCGAAATTCTGGCGTTTCAAAAGCAGACCTCAAAGCTACAGCACGCCATCATGGCTGCCATGCAGGTTGCCGGAGAAGCCTCTGAGAGACTGAGTTCTATCAAGCAGGCTACTGAAACAACTCCCGGGCTGGATCCTGCCTTGCAGGCAAAGGTTCGCGAGCTGGAACTGAAGATGGAAGATATCATGGAACGCTTTAGCGGCGACCAGCTAAGACCTTCCTATCAGGAGCCAGGATATCCCGGCATTATGTCTCGGATCTCTACCGTCGTGCGAGGTCACTGGAGCACCGATATGGCTCCAACAACATCTCACAAACGGAGCTACGAGATTGCCGAGGAAGAATTTGTTGAAGCCCTGGAGCTAATGAAGCCACTGGTGGAAACAGAGATTCCAGCACTCAACAAGCAACTGGAAGAAGCGGGTGCACGCTGGACACCAGGCCGCCCAATTCCAGATTGGAAATAGGTTGTTTGGGTAATTTTCCGGGTAAAAGCTCACCGTGTAATTACCCTGACGTTTGAAAGTTCAAAGAGGCTCGAACCATAAGGTTCGAGCCTCTTACTTTTTGAATCGCCGTACTGGCCAGAAGTATTACAATCGCCCATGCGGCTCTGAGATAGACAGAACGCGGTCTATTCCTGTATAGACGGAACGCTGTCTATCCAGGTCCGGCGGTTTTATGGAATACGAAATTGACGATGTCAGTTGAGTTCAGTCTCAGGAAAAGGCAGAATTCAGGAGTTCTGTCTAGTATGTGATTAGACAGCGTTCTGTCTAATTCTTGTTATGTGTAAACACGTAGACGAATTGCCTTCATGATTGACTCATTGATGGTATGGAATCGCCACGACCAACACGC
>JBGCDN010000773.1:0-5313 GCA_045105495.1 Planctomycetaceae bacterium | reverse complement strand
AATGTTGATGACAGAACCGCCGTTGGCCACTTCGCCCAGCAACCGCGGACGCTTCCGCCACGAGCCACTTTCTGTGAACAGGTAATTCGGATAGTAGACCTCAGCATTAAGATTCGACGTTGGGCCCGGTGGTCCACCGCCTGCACACAGAACGGTTCCGTTCGGAAGCAGCAGACTTGTTGAGTGATAGAGACGGGACTTTCGACTTGGTGCTGCCAATCGCCACGAATTGGTTTCCGGGTTCCAAAGCTCGACCACTTTGACGGCATGATTCAAAGATTGAAGAACCGACGCCCCGCCGTGAACCATCACTTCGCCATTGGCAAGCAAGGTTGCGTCAGCCCAATATCGGTGTGAATGAATGTTGCCAGCGTTGCCAACTTCAACGACGTCGTTGTTGGCGTGAAGAGTCAGCATTCGAGCGTCTCTTTTGCGGATCGACAGAACCTTCCCCCGGTCATACATGACATCCATGTGGTTCGAAGGAGCAGTCTTTTGCGGCAGCGAACCGATTTTGGTCATGGTTCCACGACCGCTCGTGGTCATGTAGTACATGTGTTTTTGACCGACTGGCATCACCAAAACTTTGCCGTTGGGTGCCATGAAGCTACGCGGGTAGTTCCAACCAGCAACCTTGTAGGCCGGATTGCTTTTCGCCCCGGTCATTAGCTTCCACGTGCCAGTTGCCGGGTCGAAAATTTCCGGAACCGTCGTGGGCTTCTTCTTTTCGTTCCGCCCGCCATGAACAAGCAGACGACCATCAGCAAGTTGCGTCACCGTCGGATACCACCGCGCTCGGAACATATCGTCCAGAGGCATATAGAACGAATCGTCGACAGGGTCGTAGACGTTCACCGACTTCACACCGAAGTTCCGCTTGCCGTTTGGACGTTCGACAGAACCTCCGGTCACCAGCATCAAACCCCCGGTCCCCGCAACCAATGCCTGAGCGCTGCAGAACAAATTGTTGCTCGTCTGAACGTCGAGTGTGTTGTGGGAGGACGGTGTCAAACCTCCATCCGGATTCCAGCGATCGTAAATGAAGCCCTGTCCGCCGTCAGCGAACTCGTTGGTTCCATAAGTGAGCACATCACCGTTGGGCAGCAACGCTGAGTGAATCGCAACCAATGGCCAGCGAGCAGGCTTCGACCACGTCCCGTAAAGGTTCGCTTCATCCGTCTCCAAATGAGACTGATCGAACAGACTTGTGATGTCCGGTCGAGATTGAGCGCGATCGACATCCTCTTCGAACTGCGGCAGATCCAAATCTTCTTCGAGCGGAGCTTCAGCGCTCTCGTCCGTATCCTGAGCCCAGAGTGTGGTCGGGCCGCAAAGTGCCAAAGCCGTTGCAAATGCGATTGTGCAGAATTTCGCAAGCATTGTAGGAACTCTCAAAGGGACTCCAAAATCGTTGTGGCTCCTTACCGTCAGCCTTCCCCTCAAATCTACACGTCCCAACTGCGGCGACGCCGATTTTTGGCTCTTTCAACAGAGTCCAACCCGCACAACCCGCTTGCCGAATTGCGTTTGCCGTCGTGATGTCGAAACGCAACACATTGCCGAGTGTCGATGGTTCTGGCTTGTTGACATTTCGCAACGTTTGGCGATGTCCAAAACACCTTGTTTCGCTTGGTATTTCACACCTATCAGCAAATCGGCGACTCGGCATATATTGCGGGTTCGCGTTCACATTTTTCTTCGCTGAGCCAATTTCTCTGGTGCACCATGCGTGTTGTTTTCTTTGAAGACGAACAAGCCACTCAGTTCGCGCCGATCGCGTTGACGCGCCCGGTGTTCGACCTGCTGTGTGGCTGCTTCAGCACGCGCGATCGGGTTCTCAAATCACTCATGCCAAAGCAGTGGGGCGGGCTGGTTCGAACCGAACTCCGTGATGTTTGTCGAGAAGAGAATCCGGCAGCATTGATCAACGACTGCATCGCCTTACGTGATGGGCAGACCTTGCTGGTCAACGGACGATGGCTCGGAGAGCCAAACAACCTCGCGCTTGCCACGCCTGACAACGTCGGTTTAATTGACGATCAAATCGCATGGCTGCTGATTGACGAAGCCGAAGCCCTTTTGCTCGACGAAGACAATTGGTGCGAAGCCATCCCGCGAATTGCGAGAGCTCGATCAGAACACATCGCAGCTGATGGCATGATGCTGCAGCGTCCGTGGGATTTGATTTCCAACAATGCGAATCAAATCCGCGAAGACTTTAATCGTGCTTTTGATCAACAGTCGAATCTTCCGGAACACGTCGTCCTACTCGGCGACCCGGCCATGTTGTCTGTCGATGCGACGGCTCAAATCGATCCATACGTCGTGCTGGATGTCAGAACCGGCCCGATTCGCATCGAAGCGGACACAAGAATTCAGTCGTTTACGCGGATAGAAGGCCCGTCGTTCATTGGTGCTGAAACTCAGATTTTTCGAGCACTCGTGCGTGAGGGAACAAGCATTGGCCCTGTTTGTCGAGTTGGCGGCGAGATCGAAGAGTCCATCTTCCAAGGCTATGCGAATAAGTACCACGAAGGATTTCTCGGCCACAGTTTCGTTTGCCCGTGGGTCAACATCGGAGCGATGACGACGACCAGTGATCTGAAGAACGACTATTCCAGCGTGAAGGTTCCGCAGGAAGGAACACCCATCGATACGGGTTCATCAAAAGTTGGTTCGTTCATTGGTGACCACGCAAAGACGGCGATCAACAGCATGTTCAACACTGGGTCGTCGATCGGCGTGATGGCAATGGTGTTGCCTGGCGGACCGCTGCTACCCAAATTCATTCCGTCGTTTGGCGTTGTCTGGTTCGGCGAAGTACGCGAATCGGCGGGATTGGAAGGAAGTCTTGATGTCGCTCGAACAGCAGTAAGTCGTCGCGGCCTTGAGCTTACCAATGCTCAAGAGAAACTGATTCGTCATCTTTACACCGCCACTGCGGATTCTCGGGCACACGCCGTTCGGCGAGCCGCTGACCGTAAAGCCGCTGCTGCAGGAGTGCCTCGACAAAGCTGATGACGGTCTTCGACAAGTACATCCTGAAACGATTCCTGCACACGTTCTGCGTGCTGTTTATGGCAACGTTCGGCCTGTACGTTGTGTTCGACCTGTTTACCAATGTCGATGCGTTTCAAGCAGACAGCAAGAATACAGCAGACATGCTGCGACAGATTGGCACGTACTACGGTTACCAGGCTGTGCAGTTCTTCGAGATGATTGGAACCATCCTGGTCGTCATCGCCGCGATGGTGGTTCTGGCGATGATGCACAAGCGAAGTGAAGTTCACCCGGTTCTGGCCGCCGGCATTCCAACATTCCGTGTAGCTGTCCCGTTGATCGTAGGAGCGGTCGCCGTCAACGGAGCGTTGATTGCGAATCAGGAACTACTCATCCCATCGGTATCGCACCAACTTCAGTCAGCTCGCGGTTCCGAAGAAACAGAACGCCGCGAAGTCGAACCGGTTTACGACCACTTCAATCACATGATGCGAATTGATGGCGGAACCATCTCGCCGTCAACAAGAACTCTGCACAACGCAATCTTCACGCTACCCAATCCGCTGGTAACTGAAGTCGTTACCGTCAGCACTCCGGAAGCCGTGTACTATCCACGATCGCAGCGTGGACCCGGCTGGTTACTGAAGAGCGCGAGGGAAAGTCTTCAAAAGGCTTCGGTCACAGAGAAGGGTCGCGAAGTCATTTTGCCGACCCAGTCTGACGATGTCTTTATCGTTTCGAGAGTCAGCTTCGATCAGCTGTACAATCGAGGCAGCAACTACAAACTTCTCTCAGCCGCACAATTGGTTCAGCGAATTCGCAACCCCGCCACCGGCTTCATTCCCATCCGCGCACAGGGCATGCATTTGCATTTTCGAGTGACCCGGCCGCTGATCAACATTGCCACAGTGCTGCTGACGATACCGCTTATTTTGAAGCGTGAGAGCCGCAGTCTGGTGACGAACATGGCTGTTTGCACGTTGGTTCTGTGTGTGTTTTACGCCGTGATGCAAGCCAGCCTGTACTTCGGAACCGCCAGCGTGATTGCCCCGGACTACGCGGCATGGCTGCCCGTTGTCGCAACCGGGGCCGCCGCCGCCTGGTTCGCCCCCACCGTCCAGACGTGACCAACGTCTCGACTGCGGAGGCCACCCACGGCTTCGTTCAATGCTCGCCGATTTTGTCGAGGAAGATATCGCCGTAGTCGGCCAACTTCTTCTCGCCAACACCTTTGATACTTCGAAGCTCGGCCTTTGTCGTTGGCTTGTGCAGAGCCATTTCGCGGAGTGACGCATCGCCGAACACGATGTAAGGAGGAACCCCTCGCTGGGTCGCCAGTTCCTTACGAAGCCCTCGAAGTGCGTCAAACAAATCTCGATCGACACCTTCCCACGAAACCTCAGCGCTAGCACTTCG
This sequence comes from Planctomycetaceae bacterium, assembly GCA_045105495.1. Lineage (GTDB taxonomy): Bacteria > Planctomycetota > Planctomycetia > Planctomycetales > Planctomycetaceae > CAYNWT01. The sequence goes on along the minus strand of JBGCDN010000773.1, from coordinate 897 downwards.
CTTCTCGCTGCGTTCCTTTCGATTGCGAGAAGGTTTCAACAGCCGGGGTGACCCGTCGCCCTTCAAGAGTGCCAAGCCGGATTCGGTCAGTTGCAGAATGTTGTATTCGCCAACCTTCCGCAGAAACTCCTGGGCCACTAGCTGTTCTACCCAATCGCGGATCGCTTTCTTCGATTCCGAATCCAACAAACCGTAAGTCGTTAGCTCATCGTGCCTGTTCGACATGATGCGTTGATCGGCCGATCCTTTGAGAACCAGCGTGGTGTATTCACCGCCGAACCGCTGCCCCTGACGGACCACGCTGGACAGTATTTTTTGCGAGAGCGTGACTGGATCCTCAACCAGTTCCAGATCTCCTGTGCAGACATCACAGGCATTACAGGAGTCTTTGGTCCACGGTTCGCCGAAGTGTTCCACCAAAGTCCGATGGCGACAAAGAACGCTGCCGCAGTAGTTAGCCATCCGACCAAGCGATCGCATAGCGGCTTCCAGGTTCCCGCCATCGCTGTCTGTGACGATGCGCTGCCACGTGTTGTAGTCGCCCATGGAATACAGCAGCACGCAGTCTGCTTCCAAACCATCACGACCAGCTCGGCCAGCTTCCTGTTGGTAGTTCTCCAGCGACTTCGGCATGCCTGCGTGAACAACGTACCGCACGTTTGATTTGTCGATACCCATTCCAAATGCCACTGTGGCAACAATGGTCTCGATGTCATCAGCAATGAACTCGTTCTGATGCCGCTGCCGTTCGCTATCTTCCAATCCCGCATGGTAGGGCCGCGTGCGGTAACCCAGTTCGTTCAGCGAAGCACTTGTCTGTTCAACCTTCGCACGGCTAATGCAGTAGATGATTCCGGATTCGCCTTTGTGACGATCCATCACCTCACGAATCTGATT
>JBGCDN010000772.1:0-6722 GCA_045105495.1 Planctomycetaceae bacterium | reverse complement strand
CCGCGAGATGATTCAGCACGGACAGAATGGCTTGCTGGGCGGGTTCTACGATGTCGATCGACTCTCAGAGCTGGCATTGGAAGTGCTTGCCGACCCCGAAGCTCATCGTCACCTCGGACAGGCTGGCGCGGAAATGATTCGTGAGAAATACAGCCTGGAGCTTTCCCTTGAGAAGATGCTGAAGCTTTACGAAGACACCCTGAACTCATAAACGTAGAACTGGGCAAATCGCTCTCCGCGTATTCCGACGGCTATGTGTTCTCCACTGCACTGCAGCCGGTCCAACTCACAATACTTGCCGCATCCCCTTCCCTGATCTCGCACCGTTGATCCTCATCTGATTCAAGAGACCCCTGTGAGACGAATCGCATCAATCATTGGATTGCTGACAGGACTCATTAGCGTCGGCGCGATTGGGTTTCGGATGGCTTCAGGAGGAGCATGGATCGACTGCTTCTACATGGCTGTGATTACCATCACCACAGTCGGTTTCAACGAAGCAGTGCCGCTTGGTCCATGGGGCCGGCTGTTTGTGATGGTCTACTTGTTTTGCGGCCTGGGAGTCTTCACCTACATGCTGGCGCAAATCGGCGAGTGGGTCATGAGTGCAAGAGTGCAGACGATGTTGGAGCTAAGGCGAATGCAAAAACGAATCGATCAATTCAATAACCACTACATCATCTGCGGCGCGGGACGCATGGGGCGAACGATCGCTCAGTTTCTTAGGGAACGCGATAAGCCGTTTGTCCTGATCGACAGCGATGAAGAAGTTCTCACTGCCGTCTGCGATAGAGGAAACTTCGCCAGCGTCCTCGGCGACGCCACTCAGGATGAAACGCTGCAGCAAGCCGGCATCGACCGTGCAACATCATTGGCAATTGTCTTGTCGACTGACGCCGACAACCTGTTTGTGACTCTCTCCGCCCGCCTCTTAAGACCCGACCTTCAAATTGTTGCTCGCGCACAAGAAGACGAAACCACCCAGAAACTAGAACGCGCGGGGGCGAACCGAGTGATCAGCCCAACCAGCACCGGCGCAACCAAAATGGCGCGGCTGATGCTGGCTCCGAGTATGGAAGACTTCTTCACACTGGCCAACGATGCGGGGGAGTCATTAGAGCTGGCAGATTTTTCGATCAATGACGGATCGCCATTGGTTGGAAAACGGCTTTCCGAAACCAGCCTGCGTGGTCAAGGCGTCATGATCGTTGGCATTCGTCGAGCCACCGGTGAACGACTTATTCCTCCCGACGGGGCGACACAGCTTCACGCCGGTGACTGCCTGTTCGTTTTCGGAGATGTCTCCGCTGTCGAATCAGTGCTTGCCGCGAATGAGGGCAAATCTTCGGTCGAATAGCGTTCCGACGATGAACGCCCCTCCGCAGTCTCTCAATCAGCCGCGATCAGCTTCGAGCGCTGGAACTGATGGTCTGAGTTGAACAATCGTCGAAAACTCAGCAGCACTGCAGCAGTTGTTCCAAGCGCGGTGGCGGATGCGATGAGGAAGAAGATAACGATCTGGTATTTCACGGCTTCCACCGGATCGGTTCCTGACAGCATCTGACCGGTCATCATTCCCGGCAGGCTGACCAAACCGACGATCATCATGGAATTGATGATAGGCGTCATTCCGGTTCTCAATGCGTGACGAATCGGTTCTTCGCATGCTTCCCACCCGGTCGCTCCGAGGGACAACAGCGTTTCAATCTCGTTGTGTTTCGACCAGGCAGTTTCGGTGAAGGTACCAAGACCGACCGAGATGCCATTGAGCGTATTGCCAAGAACCATGCCCAGCAGCGGAATGAGATACTGCGGTTGGTACCACTTATCGATCCCGGACACGACGAAGACGATTGCGTAAGCCGTCACCAACCACGAACTCCCCCAAACGGCAATCGTCGTATCCAACCGCATACCGTTATATCGGCGTCGGCTGCGTTTGGCTGCGGTGAAGCCAGCGATGGTCGTCATTACACAAGCGATAAGAAGAACCACATACCAACGATCAAGATTGAACACCCACTGCAGAATCAGCCCGAGCAACAACAACTGCACCACCATGCGAATGGTGCCAACAGCGAGTGACCGTTCCAATCCAAGTCGTAGCCAGATCGAAATTCCACCGTTGACAATAATCAGAACCGCGGCGAACGCGACTTGCCAGTATTCGAGCTTTAGGTACTCCATGGTTAGCTCCCACCCAATTGGCCGTTGTCGATGTGCAGTATCCGATCACACATGCGGTTTGACTGTTCCAAGTCATGCGAGATCCAGACAAACGCCGCGTCCGGGTGCTCTTGCAGCCAATGCTCGATCAATGTCTCAACCGCAGCAGTCGAGGCCGGATCCAGCGCGCTAGTCGGTTCATCCAGCAAAAGTACTCGCGGTTCCAACTGAAGGGTTCGCAGCAGCGCCGTGAGTTGTCGTTCTCCTCCAGAGAGGTTCTGCTGATCTTTGTCGAGGAATGTTTCATCCCGATTCAAGAGCTTCAGCCACGAGACGATCTGGTTGCGATTGAACGATCTTCCGGCGTGCACGCTGAGGGTAAGCGGTCGCTGGATGTTTGATGCCACCGTACCGTCGAACAGTGTTGGCAGCTGATGCTGATACACAACCTGCGTTCGATATTTCGGAACACTGACGCCGCTGACTCGATGGTTCTGAAACAACAACTCGCCGGACTGAATGGAATCCAACGCGGCGAGTGATCGAAGGAGAACCGTTTTGCCAGAACCCGATGGACCGACAATTCCAATTCGATCTCCCGCAGCGATCGTCAGGTCAACATTCCGAAGCAACCACGTACCGTCAGCAGATCTTCGAGAGAGATTTTTCGCCTCGACAATCGCATCCGACATGTCATGGCTGCTGACTAAGAATCGGCGGGTTCTTCGGGACGGAACCGCGATCGTCAGGAACCTTGTATTTCACTTGCAGTGCGGCAACGCGTTCCTTCAAGTCGTCCATGACGGAAGCATATTCGGGGTTCTCGTGCAGACTGTTCATCTCTTTCGGGTCGCTATGTAAGTCGTACAGCTCCCACTCGTCGAGGTTGTAGAAGTGAATCAGTTTGAACCGATCCGTCCGAATGCCGTAGTGCCGCCTGACCATGTGCGGCGTGCGTTTCTTCGCCATGAATTCGTAGTAGTGATAGTACAAGCTGTCGCGCCATCCGGGCTGACTGCAATCGGTTCTGCTTTTATCAAAACCAATCGTCAGCGGCGGCGTGGCGGCTGGCCCAGTGGAACTTGGGCCAGCCATTAGCAGCGGCTTGAGACTTTTCCCCTGCATATCTTCCGGCTGCGGCGCGCCGGCGATGTCGAGGAATGTTTGGGCGAAGTCGAGGTTGGAAACGAGGTTGTGGTTGACGGAGTTCGGTTTGACCATGCCGGGCCAGCGAACGGCCAGCGGCATGCGGTACGATTCTTCGTACATGAACCGCTTGTCGAACCAACCATGCTCGCCAAGGTAAAAGCCTTGATCAGACGAGTAGATCACGACGGTATTCTTCGCGAGACCACTCTCATCGAGGTAGTCCAACACCCGGCCAACGTTGTCGTCCACAGACGCGATACAGCGGAGATAGTCTTTGATGTACCGCTGGTATTTCCACTTCACCAGTTCGTCGCCAGAGAGTTCTAGCTTCTTGAACTCTTCGTTCTTCGGACCGTACGCGTTGTTCCAGACTTCCAACTGCTCTGGCGTAATATTGCGAGGCTTCTGGAACTTCAAGTCGTACGGCGTCATCGTCTGCGCGATGCTCATGTCCTGAGTTCGAGCAGCGGTGCCGCGTGTTTCGTAGTTGTCGAACAGGTTGTCTGGTTCAGGAATTTCAACGTCGTCGTACTTATTGAGGTACTCGGGACCTGGCTGCCAGTTTCGGTGCGGAGCCTTGTGTTGGTACATCAACATGAACGGCTTGTTCTCATCGCGTCCGTCTTTCAACCAGTCCATTGCAAGATTCGTGATGATGTCCGTCGTGTAGCCTGCATGCTTTACTCGCTTGGTGCTCCCATTCTTTCGCATCGGCGGGTTGTAGTAAGGCCCCTGCCCGATCAGAACTTCCGAGTAGTCAAAGCCCTGTGGAGCCGACTTCAAATGCCACTTGCCGATGACTGCTGTTTGGTAGCCAGTCTTCTGCAGCAGCTTTGGAAACGTCTGCTGAGTTCCGTCAAACGTATTCCCATTGTGAAGGAACCCATTAATGTGGTTGTGCTTGCCAGTTTGAATTACCGCGCGACTGGGCCCGCAAATGCTGTTGGTGCAAAAGCAGTTCGAGAACAACATGCCTTCGTTGGCGATGCGATCGAGATTCGGCGTCTGGTTAATCTTCGAACCGTAAGAGCTCATCGACTGAGCAGCGTGGTCATCAGTGAAGATGAACAGAATGTTCGGTCTGCCCATCGACTGGGCGTGAACCGGTATCGCGACAGCAAGAACAGAAAACAGTGCAAAGACGTATCGCATTTGGCGTGCTCCGAACCAGACAAACAGCTGACTGAGTCTGACGGCAAGAGCCCGGGCACTCAAGCGGACGCGATTATCTGGACTGATCTGTGATGAAGCTGCGCATTGCGGCGAGTGTTTCGTCGCTCACGTGATGCTCTATGCCTTCGCTGTCGATGATGGCATTTTTTTCGCTCACTCCGAGGGCGAGCAGGAATTCCAGAACCGTTTCGTGCCGCTGACTGGAACGGGCCGCGATCCGCTTGCCACTACGCGTCAGTTCAATTGGCCTGTAGGGTTCTGTCTTCACAAAGCCATCGCGTTGCAGCCGTCCGACGGTCCGGTTCACCGTGACATGGCTGACGCCAAACTTTCGAGCCAGATCCACCGCACGACATTTTCCGTCGGCAGCAATGAAGTCAGCAATCGCCTCGAGGTAATCCTCGGCGATCTCAGACGCGTGATCTTCGCGGGTTCGTGTGTGTTGGTCGGAAGTGCTAATCAGACCGCCCTGCTCAGTTTCTTAATTAGTAAGTCATTATCGCGAGGCATTGACAAAAATGTAGCTGTGGGTACAAAATAATGTAGCCAAGGCTACACAATCTTCCTAAGACAAACACATGCGAAGAAAACGCGGCTTCACACTCATAGAACTGCTGGTGGTGATCGCCATCATCGGAATCCTGATTTCCCTGCTGCTCCCGGCCGTTCAACAAGCCAGAGAAGCAGCAAGGCGGACTCAATGCAAAAACAACCTGAAGCAGCTTGGACTCGCACTTCACAACTACCACGATGTGCACAACGCTTTTCCAGCTGGCTACTACTCGTGGGGCACCACAGACGGTTCTGCCCCAGCCAGCATGCAGATGGATCCGACCACTTGGGATGCCGGACCTGGCTGGGGATGGACATATTCGCTGCTGCCATTTCTAGATCAGAGTCGCGTGTTCGAACGCTTGCCTGGCTCGAGCCCGATCTGGGATCCAGCTTTCGAGCGACTTATTCAAACACAGATTCCTGGCCTCATCTGCCCATCGTCTTCTGGTCCATCGGGGCCGTTTGTTTTGAAAGACGAGAACGATGACCCCCTGCTTATCGATGACCGAACCGTAACTGTTGGGCGTTCAAACTATGTCGCCAGCCACGGCCAGGAGTCCTGCTGGGGGGAATGCGGATCGAGTACCACCGGCATCGTGTTTAGCAACATTTACACTGGGACCACGCGTCCAGTCGATATCAATGGCCAAGCTGGAAACGTTGCTGATGGGCCGTTCTATCGAAACTCCGGCACCCGGATCTCAGATGTGACAGATGGAACCAGCCAGACGATTTTCCTCGGCGAACACTCTTCGGCGTTAAGCGACAAAACATGGGTCGGCGTCGTCCCCGGGGCGTTCACACATCCTCGGTTCTCCAGCCCCGAAAACGGTCCAGACGCTGCAGCCACGCTAACGCTGGTTCACGCCGGACCATCAGGCGGCGAACTCGACATCACCGGCCTGCCGATTGTCCATCCAGTCAACTACCCGACCTATCACGTTGGCCAGATGTACTCCGAACATCCCGGTGGAGCACACGTCTGCATGGGCGATGGATCGGTTCAGTTCATCTCTCAGGACATCGACCTGCTTCTCTTCGCTGAACTTTCCAGCATGCACGAACACGAACTGATTGACGCCGATGACGTGGGTTTCTGAGAACATCAAGCCCATTGGCTTTGTCACACTGTTGGTCTTGATCGGCATGGTCTTCCGAGGCTGCGGCGGCCCCGGCGAAGTGGGACCGCGCACCTACGAGTACACTCAGACCCTCACCCAGATCTTGCAGCGACGTGATGACCCGCGACTGCCCAAGACTCGCGCAGAAGCACTTACCGAAGTCCGCGACCAAGTCTCAGTCGCCGTAGACTCTGGTGAGATGTCGGAATCAGATTCGCAGCTCCTTCTGGACATCATTCAATCAGCTGTCGATGGCGATGAAGACTCCGCCAAAGCTAGTTTGAGGGTTCTTCTGAGAAGTTCGTGGCTAGGTGTTTGAGTTGACAGGTTTCTTGGCTGTTTTGAAGATGATAATTTTGGCTTGGGCATCATGGATCCTTTGGCTCATCATTATCACCGAATGGTTGGTTTGGACCGGAATTGGTCGATCTCGAACGTCGATTTAAACATGGATTCGCAGACGCTGACTTTGGCTCTGGAGTATGTTGGGGAACGGGTGATTTGCCCAGAGTGTGATGAGTCGTGCGCGAGGAAGGATCATGCGGCAGAGCGGAGTTG
>JBGCDN010000771.1:0-3405 GCA_045105495.1 Planctomycetaceae bacterium | reverse complement strand
GTCGTTTGTGATCCGAAGGTTTTGGAAGAACACGCTTTGGCCGCGGTGCATGCCGCGTGCGACGCTCTTGGAGCGACACCCGATTTTCGAGCAACTCAGAGTTTCCGCCCCGGGCGCCCGGTGCCAACTCATCGAATAGCAGACTGACGAGACGACGTGACCGACTACAACACGGATTCAGAGAAGCTTCGTATTGTTTTTGCCAGTTCCGAAGCGGTTCCTTTTTCCAAGACTGGCGGCCTCGCAGACGTCGCCACTTCACTCTCCCGCGCGCTTGTCGCTCGGGGTCATCAGGTTTCTTTGTTTGTGCCGAAGCATCGGTTTCCAAACAGAAGCGACCTGCCGCCGGTTCATGATGCCGACCTCCAATTTGAGGTTCCGGTTGGATCAGAAATGGTCAAAGCCTCGGTCTGCTGGAGCGAATTTCCCGACAGCGGTCTGCGTGTTTTCTTCATCGACCAGCCAGGCTACTTCGACCGCGATGGCCTATATGGAACCGCCAACGGCGATCACCCAGACAACTGCGCTCGGTTCGTCTTCTTTAGCCGCGCTGTACTGGAAGCCGCACGGCATTTGGTGTTGCGGCCACACGTCGTGCACTGCAACGACTGGCAAACCGGACTGATCCCCGCGCTACTGGATGCTGAACATCGGAACGACGCTGGGTTCAGAAACACCGCGTCTGTTTTCACCATTCACAACCTCGCATACCAAGGTCAGTTCTGGCATCACGACATGCATCTGACCGGACTGGATTGGCGATACTTCAATTTCGAACAGTTGGAATCGCACAGCAATCTGAACCTCATGAAAGCGGGCATTACGCTAGCCGATCGCGTGACGACTGTCAGTCCAACTTACGCTCGCGAGATCCAAACAGCGGAATTCGGATGCGGCATGGAGGGCGTTCTGCAGCACCATGCTTTGAAGGTGTCCGGCATCTTGAACGGAATCGACACCAACGAATGGAACCCAAATACGGATCCGTTGCTGTCTGACAATTACAGCGTCGATTCTGTCGGCGATGAAAAGCCCAAGTGTAAGCAAGTTCTCCAGGACACTTTCAATCTGCCTCAACGACCCGACGTGCCACTGGTCGGCATGGTGTCTCGCATGTCGACGCAAAAAGGGTTCGACATCATCGCGGAAGCTGCGTCTGAATTCCTGAAGCATGACCTTCAGCTTTGCATCCTGGGAACCGGCGACAAGTCTTGCGAAGACATGGTGACTCGCCTGGCCGAACAATATCCGGACAAGGTCGCCGTCAAGCTCGCCTTCAGCGAGGAACTAGCCCACCGGATTGAAGCCGGTGCAGACGCCTTCCTCATGCCCAGTCGCTACGAGCCCTGCGGTCTAAATCAAATGTACTCGCTGGCTTATGGAACCGTGCCGCTGGTTCGAGCAACCGGTGGCTTGGCAGATTCCGTGGTTGATGCGTCGCCTGAAAACATGGCAGCGGGAACCGCAACCGGCTTCACGTTCAAGGACTACAACCCAACCGCGCTTGCAGAAACGTTTAGCCGAATGATGCAGCTCTTCGCCGACAAATCCGCGTGGCAGCAGCTTGTAAAAACCGGCATGCAACAGGATTGGTCATGGAACCGTAGCGCGGCGGAATACGAAGCGGTCTATCGTCTGGCGATGGATTCGTGCCATGTCTGACGCCGCTGCCGGATCAGAAATTCGGCACGACCCCGTCCGCGGCCACACAACCATCATCGCGCCCAATCGAGGCCGAAGACCGAACGCGGCGCTGCGACCCGAAGAAGCTGCTATCACGCCAGACGTTGCTAGTGATCCCTTCCTCGCGGGGAACGAACATCTGACGACCGAAGAACTTTTCTCCATCCGCAACGAGGCCGGCGACTGGTCGGTTCGAGTCATCCGGAACAAGTATCCCGCGTTGACCTCAGAGGCATCGGGCCTAATCTCAGCCGACCAAGTCACACCCGGCACAGGTCAGCACGAGGTCATCGTTGAGTGTCCGCATTTCGAAACCGAACTTGCGAACCTTCCTGTCGAACAGATCGGCCGCGTTCTGACTGCATGGCAATCACGGCTCGAAAGTATTCGCCGTGAAGGGAAATACGATTACGCCTTGATCTTCAAGAACAGCGGCCGCGCGGCGGGCACGTCGTTGCCGCATTCGCATTCGCAGCTCATTGCGACAGCTCATCAGTTCCATCACATCCAGGCCGAAACCGACCGCGCGAAGCAATTCTATCTGGAACACAGCCGAGCCTTGTTGGAAGACACTGTCACCCGCGAACGGAACTCCCATCGCGTGTTGTTTGAAGACGCAGGCTTCGTCGCATTTTGTCCGTTCGCCAGTCGGTTTAGCCACGAGGTTTGGATTGCTGGAACCACGGTTCCATTCCATCGACTCAGCAGCGATTCACTAACCGTCCTTGGCAACATGCTGCATTCCGTGTTGAACGCCATTCAATCGCTAAACCCACAAGCCGCCTACAATATTCTGCTACACGCAACACCATTCTCTGACTGCGAAGAACCTTGGTTCCGTTGGCGAATCGAAATCTGCCCGCGCGTTTCAGGCTTGGCCGGTTTCGAACTGGCGACAGGCTGTTACATCAATTCGGTACCACCAGAAGATGCTGCGCGAAACCTACGCGACGTACTTGGACGTTAAGCAACGCGGCCTACCTTGCTCAGCATTTCTTAGCCGCGTACCCAGCGGGCGTCGCGTCTGACCACTGATTCTTCACTCGACAAAACTCGTCAAGAGCCTAATTTCGGTTTTCGAATCGCATCTACAGCCCGCAATCTTTGTAAGAGTCTGCCACATCGCAGCGTCCTATAATTGGACAGCAGAGCCAGTTCGCGGCTCGCTTCTGCCCCGTCAGTGATCTCGTTCGACTTGTTTGGACGTATTCATCAATTCTGATTCGGTAAAAGGAGCGACGTCATGCGTACCTTCGTTGTCACAATTCTTCTGATGCTGATTCCAGCCTTTGCCAATGCGCAGGTCGGGAAAGATTCGGCACTGTGGCAATGGAGTGCTGACGGGCAGCATCACAACGCAGTCGTCGAAGTATCTCTCAACGGTGCAACCGGAACCGGTGTCATCGTGCATGTGAATCGCGACAAGCCCGTCGGCAAAGGCTTTCAAGGCTACTGTCTGACCGCGCATCATGTCGTCGAGAAAGACGAATCCAAGCGTGAGATTCAGTTGAAGTATCACACTGGCCGAATCGCATCACGGTGCAAGATCGTCGCGTTCGACAAAGAACATGACCTCGCAATTTTGTGGGTGTGGGTTCCAAACGACATTAAGCCGGTCGCTATCGCCAAGCAGAACATTCAGGCCAGCCAACGGCTGGAGTACGCCGGATTGGGTGGTGGTTCGAAAATCGAAAACGGCCTGCGCCACTTCTACGGAAACTC
>JBGCDN010000770.1:0-2805 GCA_045105495.1 Planctomycetaceae bacterium | reverse complement strand
GCCTTGGGAACATCGAATAATTTTGCTTGCTGACATCCGCTTTGATGGCCGACTCAGAAAAAGTCCGTTCGCTTCCATATCTCCAATACGAGCCGAAGACTTCTTCAGGAGGACCTTCGGGAAGCGAATGGTAAGGCTCAGCCTTGAACCGAGGATGCGGCACCCAGTCAGTAATTTCAGATTCGGACATCAATCAGCCTCGTCATCTGGAGTGAGATGATCGTAGCCGTTCCGATCCCACCCAATCTCAGGGTCGTGTTCCAATCGCAGTCGCAAAATTAACTGCGCGGCATGATGCTGTAAGTGGCGGATGTTGTAGACATGCATCTCCAGTCTCGAAAACGTGTGCCACGGCGAATCAACTTGAGCGACCAAAGAATCTGCGGTCTCCGCCCCAACAATGGCTTGCGACTTGGCTGTGCAGAAATCGAGGTAAGCCTGAACGAACTCACGCGAGTATTTGTTAACAGGCTTGCTGTGGCTCAGCTCTTCGTAGTCATCAAATTCATCGCTGTGTTCGAGATGGAACGCCTGCGATTTCATGGCGTCGATGTTGTTTCCCAAATAGAGATCGCCAAAGAAGAGAGCGTGAAACAACGACTGCGAGTAGTCGTTGTTCGCAACACGCGTCGCCCACGTTTTGGTCGGACACTGGTCGATGCACTTTTGCAGTGTCAAAAACGCTGCTATGTACTGGCTCGCGATCGACTTTTTCGTCTCTTCAATCATGCTTCACCTCGTCGCGGTTGAATTCGATCCCATGATAGCTGCGGCGACATTCGCCAGCACGATGCCTCGGTTTGTAATTCTCACCACCGAATGTCGTGTTCGCCGGGACCGCTTTCGGCGAAACTGAACAGAACCTGCTGTTGAATTTGTCATTCCGAGCAGAACGGCCAAAACTGCTGTTGGTCACGTCAGACGCGTAAGTTGCGGAAACTGCGTGAAGATTAAGGCCACTTTTCGCACCGCGGAACCCACACGACTGACACCCCTTCGCGCGCTGTTTTGGGGTTGAGAGCCACGTCGTAAGCCGTTGGCGTAGAACGCGTTGACACGTCTTTTAGGCACCTGTAGATTTCATCGCCACATGTCGCTGAGGGCGACTTCGACGCAACATCTTCACTCGCGTCGAGCGATCCTTCCAGCGAGCACGCTTGTCCAACTGCAGGGAGCAGTTGGCAGTTCGAACGTCAGGAGGACGCACGTTGAAAGCAACGACGATGTTTTGCCTGGCGGTTCTATCGGGATCTGGAATGACGGGGTGTATGAACTCCGCGTCACTTCCACCATCCCCCACCGCGCGAAATCATCGCTCGACGCATACGGTGCAAACCGGCTCGACTGGTATCCAGCAAGCGGCACTTCCGACACAGACTTCAGATGTAAACAACGCTGTCGCCAGACCAATGCGTCTCGCTAGCAATGTCGACTTCTCTGCTTCCAACCCATGGAAACCGAGCGTCAAAGCGCGGCCGTGGAAGTACATCATGCTTCACCACACTGCCTCAGATGCTGGCAGCGTGGAGAGCATCGACGCAGCCCACAAACGTCGCAAAGACGGCGCGGGCAACCCATGGTTGGGTATCGGCTATCACTTCGTCATCGGAAACGGTAACGGAATGAAAGACGGCGATATCCAGCCAACCTTCCGCTGGAAGAAACAAATCCACGGCGCTCATGCTGGGGTATCGAAATACAACGAACTTGGTATCGGTATTGTGTTGGTTGGAAACTTCGAAAAGAACCGACCAACCGCGGCTCAGCTGAAGTCAGCCAAGAAACTCGTCAGCACTCTGCGCTCGGAATATCGAGTTACGAGAAAGAATATTCTGACTCACGGCGACGTGAAGAAGACAGCCTGCCCCGGCAGGTACTTTTCCCTCGCAAGGATTACGGGGATAGACGAACCAACAACGATTGGTGCGCTTGGTACAGGTTCGTCAACAAACGGTTTACCTCTCACCTTTGCAGATCGCAGGGAAGTTCAATGAACTCTCGCCTACACAAATACGACCTATCCAGTTTGAGTTCCTTCGGTGGTGAAGCTCCGCTTAGCGTTCAGGTGCCTGAACTTCGCGAGCTCCTCATGGCCGAACAGGGCATGCAGCAGGACTTCGACAACAGCGGCCCTGCGTTCTCTGACTGGCCCGTGGCTATTCATGTTCCGGAATCATACGAACCCGGCTACGCATATCCTCTGGTTATCTGGCTTCACGCCGATGGTGGAAATGAAGCCGATCTGGACCACGTCATGCCGGCGATCAGCGATCGCAATTACATCGGTATTTCGTTCCGAGCGAACTGCCGCATGTCAGCATGGCCGGTGGAGAAATACCGCTGGTCGATGACCATGGATGAGTCTCGATTTTTCGAAGAAGTTCTGTACTGCACCGTCGTCCAACTTCGCCGGGCGTATCACATTCACAGCGAACGCATTGCCATCGGTGGTTCCGGCTCCGGGGCAACATTAGCTCTGCAAACCTTGCTGCGTCGACCAGAATGGTTCAACGGAGCAGTCATGCTTGGCGGTCGCATGCCTGGGCTCGAACAACCACTACTCAACATTAAACAACTGCGTGACAAACGCGTTCTGCAAATCGCCGACACCAGTGACCCAAGACTCGACGTCGACGAGTTCAAGAAGCTTCGTCGCCTGCTGTATTCTGCGGGCATGGAAGTCGAAATGTCAGTCTCTGAAACCAACGTCCCCTGCGAAGAAACTCTTCGCTGCGTCGACTACTGGATGATGGACGCCATGATGCGTTCAGCCCTCGCCTAGGCAACTTCCAGTTGCATCGGGGT
>JBGCDN010000769.1:0-18637 GCA_045105495.1 Planctomycetaceae bacterium | reverse complement strand
TTCACGCGGGCGGTTCGCAATTCACCGTCCATGATGGCATTGCTTGTTGAAGGAAAAGACGGAAGCCATCACCACATGACAGCGACCTTGAATGTTGGCGGTGGCAGTCCCGGCGGGCCGATGCCGCTTCCGCCCCCAGCGAAGGGGCCTCGCCTTGGGATCACGGTTTCAACGCTGCCTGGGATGGGTATTGTCGTAACGTCTGTGGTTCCAAATTCACCAGCGACTCGATGCCGATTCAACGGTAAGAAGTACCAGCTGGAAGCGGGTGATCTGATCACGAAAGTGAACGGACGGAAGATCACGTCAGAGGCATCATTCGCGAACGCAATTCGGAACTCCGGCAAAGCGATGACGCTCCGAGTAAAAGATATCGCGAAGAACAAAACCTACGACTTCAAAACGACGCTGAATAATTAAAGGCAAGTTCCTCAAGATGGAACGCCAGGGAAGACAGAAGCCTGAACCACCGATGGTTTAGTGAATGAAAGGGAACCAACAATGACGGTCACCATACGAAAACAAGTGCTGGCAGTTTGGTTGTTGACCGCTGCATGTCTGACATCAAACGCGGATGCGGCGAACTTTGAATCGCAGATCGCGAAGTTGGCGAAAGACGTTCACACCGCGTTGAACGCGCAGGAGTATTCGTCCTGCACCATCAACATCAAAGGGCCAACCATGTACCCCGGTAGCGGTCCGTCGTTGGTCACGGAATTGCTCGGGACCCACTTGGGGAACCTTGGTGTCGCCGTGAAGACAGGCCGTGCTCAAGTTGGTCTGTCCGGCGACATGAAGATCCGTGAAGTGAAAGATGCAGGCGGAGGAAAAGTTAGCTCTCTCGTTGTTGTCATCACGCTGAATTTCGTTGACCGAAATGACAACCCGCTGTTGAACCTCGAATCGCAGAAGATCAACGTCATCGACCGTTCCGAAGTGGCGCGGATTATTGGGATTCCGTTCGAACCGGGCCACGGTGGTCAGCCTTCACCGATTCCCGGAGGCCAACCAGGGGATCAGAAACCACCAAAAACTGCTGAGAACATTTACGAAGGCTTCGACGATCCTCACCAACATGTCAACGGGACCGTCATTCGCGCTCGGAGTGCCGGGTTGTTTGGGATTGAGGTTGTTCGTGATGCCCATGCGTGTCCGGCGGTCGTCGATGAAGGCCTTGCTTACGTCAAGCTTGCGAAGACAGACAAATGCCACGTGCGATTGATTAACGATGCTCCGTACGAAGTGGCAGTTCGTTTGACTCTGGATGGCGTCGATTGCTTTTGGTTCAGTAAGAAACAGCAAGGCATGTGGATTGTGCCGCCACACAGCAAGCTGACTGTGAAAGGCTGGCAGATCGACAGCACGTATGCCCGCGAGTTCCAGATTGTTCCGTTTGACCAATCAGTCGCTGCGAAGATTGGAGCCATCGGAAAGGTGGGCGTGATTGCGGCCAGTTTCCATCGTTCCTACCAGGAACATGAACCGTATGCTGTTGGTGATTCACCACTCAAGAGTGTTCCACCGATCGGCATTGGCGAAGGTGCGGAGTTTGTGAACCGAGTGAGGACCGTCAAACGCAAGGTTGGAAAGATCCGAGCCCTCGTTCCCGTCCGTTACGCCAAGCCACTGAATTAGTCGTCTGGTGGTGATTTGGGAGTTGGTTCAGCGATGGGAACTCGGAGGGAAAAGCGATGAAACGATTCACAACGATCTGCCTTGTACTCGTGAGTTGCTCGACCGTCCATGCTCAGTCGCGTCGCGATCCGCTTGTTGCAAAACTAGGTAGTGCGGAACAGAGGTTCGCAGAAAAGATCTACGCCTCTGTCGCGAAGCAAAAGACATCCGGGAACCTGTTGTTGGCCCCGTATGGTGTTTTCGAATCGCTTACGATGTTGCAGCTGGGAGCCGGTGGAGAAACATTTGCCGAGATTGCGAAGGCTACCGGTATCCGGCCTGATCGATCCGCAATGAACGCATTCAAACGTGTACGGCAGACGTCGTTCCCAACCAGTTTGCGATTCGGGTCGGCCGTGAGTGACAACGATCGCTACGGAGTGAAGGTTCTGGAAGAGCCAGCTCAGCAGGTTCGGTCTTTGGGAATCGGTAAAGGCGATCTCATCTTCTCCGTCGATGGCCAATCAGTTCGATCCGCGCGTGAGTTCACGGATGCTTGTTCGCAGTCAACAGGAACTGTTCGGCTAAATGGATACAGTTTCGGTCAAGGAAGAATCTTCACGTCGGTTACCGTGCCACTTGAACGTGCTCGCGATATCGATGTCGAACCGGCAGCTCGGGTAATGAACTTCGCGAGCGGCCTGTGGTTGCGGGATGACTTCGTTGCTGATTCTCCCTATCCAGATCGTTTGCAGCAGCTTTTTGAGACAAGAACCTTTGCTACATCTTTCCAGTCGATTGATGAAATCGCGCAGCAGGCAAATGACTATTTTCGAGGTCAGACTGGTGGCCGCATCAACGAAGTTCGAATGCCAAAACGGTTGGGGGCTGACACCGTCATGCTGCTCATGAATGCGATGGCAATGGACGCGAAGTGGGAACGTCGCTTCAAGTCAGCGCTTACCAAGCCAGGCTCTTTTGTGGCTCCCGATGGAGAGTTGGAAACAGAGTACATGCGGCAACAAAGCGTTTTCGCATTCGCCAATCTGAATGGCCTTCGAGTTCTTGAACTGCCCTACCGTTCGTCCAATCTGCGGATGACCATCTTCCTGCCGGAAAAAACAGACGGCTGGAAGTCCGCCGAATCAAATGTCTTTCTGAACAGTCTTGAGTTGCACAATCTGTCCCGACAAATGCGGCCCACGCGCGTTGATCTTAAGTTGCCGAAGTTCGAAATTCAGATGAGTGGCTCGCTCAAGTCGTCTGCCGAAGCCATCGGGTTAGGTTCGTTGTTTACTCGCGAAGCAAACTTCACCGGCATCGATGCGAAGAACCGTGTCACGCTGGATGATGTTCGCCAGCAGGTCTACATCGCCACAAACGAAGAAGGCACTCGTGCCGGTTCAGTAACCCAAGCCGTCGGCATACTGAAAAGCGCGCCGATGAAAGCAGAAGCGTTTCATGCGGTGCATCCGTTCTTGTTTCTGATCCGTGATTCGAACGGTGTTGTGTACTTTGCCGGAAGGGTCACCCAACCAATAAGAGTATCGCTTTGATTGCCGACGAGATACTGAAGCTGGTTCGACTTCGTGGAGTCGGCAAGACCATCTGTCCGTCCGAAGTTGCTCGGTCGTTGTTTCCCGATAACTGGCGAGAACACATGGATGAGGTTCGAGAGGTCGGTCGTCGGCTTGCGAGCGACGGGGAAATCGTTGTGATGCAGAAGGGCCAGCCAGTCGAAATCGATTCGGCTCGCGGCCCAATTCGATTCGGGCTACCGCTAGAGTGACCTACAAGAAGAGCCGCTGTGACTCTGTCACAACGGCTCAATGCATATGGTCGCGAATGATGGTGTTACTCAGAAATTGCAGTCGCGCATGCCAGCAGATCGCGAATTGTGCTTGCTGACCACAAGCATGCGAAATGGACGCCGTATTGGTTCTCGCCCGCACTGCGTACAACCAGACACTCGGACAGAGATTTGTCGCCGCCAGTAAGGCGTACCCAAATTCTGCTTGTTTCGATCGCTTCATCCAACTCAATCAACGCACCAGATGCGGAGACGTTGAGAGTCCGACCTTCAATTCGAGCCGGACGTACATGTCCGCGTTCACATTCGGTTGCGACAACCAGAATTGGAGCATCGACGGGAAAACGTTTTTGCTGACGCTTATTTGCTTCTTCAGTCATTGAGACTCTCCTCAGAAGGGGCCAACCAGGAGACGGTTAACTATGAGTCGAATGACCGCCCGGTGACGATCTGACCTGTACAGTTGCGGAAAGCCACCGCCAGAGTGAATTGCCTGACCCGCACGAGTGGAATATCCGGTATGGCTAATCGTTCGCCTGTGATGCAGGGGACGCTATAACCGATGCATGAGTGTGTCAGCCAAGAATGCGGTGCAGCAGTTTCACGACTGTACGAGCACATGGTTCCTCGAAGTTTTCGACAAACCGACGCGCGTTCAGGATACTGCCTGGCCGGTACTCGCGTCTGGCGGCAGTGGTCTATTGCTTGCACCAACTGGTTCAGGGAAGACTCTGGCCGCGTTTCTGGCATCGATTGACCGTTTGATGTTTGGGGCAGAACCGGCAAAGAAGAAAGTCCGGGTTCTTTACATCTCGCCTTTGAAGGCTCTGGGCGTAGACGTTGATCGGAACCTCCGAGCACCGATTGCCGGGTTGCGGGCAGTGGCTCAGCGGGAAGGAATTGAGCATAGGGTTCCGACTGTGGGCGTTCGATCTGGCGATACGTCGCAGGAACAGCGTCGCATCATGGCGCGGAATCCGCCAGAGATTCTGATTACCACTCCTGAATCGCTGTACTTACTTCTCACGTCGCGCGCGAGTGAGACGCTTGATGAAATCGAAACGGTCATCATCGACGAGATCCACGCGCTGGCGGGAACCAAACGCGGCACGCATTTGTTTCTGAGCCTCGAACGGCTGGAACGCTTGCGCCGAGTTGGTCCAGTTGTGCCGACCAAGGACGGCGACCCCAACTTGGACCCCGAGTTGCGATCTGTGAAGCCATTGCAGCGCGTCGGTCTTTCTGCGACGCAACGTCCGCTGGAAGAGATCGCTCGGCTGCTGGGTGGGTATGAGGCCACTGCTGATCCGGACAAAGCACCTGTGCCGCGTCCGGTTGAGATCATTGATGCATCAGAACCGAAGCAGTTTGACCTGCGAATCGAAACGCCCGCCGATGAGTTAGCGGAAGAAACAGAGGACGACGATATCCCGTCAGGCTCGGCGTCTTCAGCACCGCGTACACCGTCTGTCTGGCCATCAATTCATCCGCGACTAGTGGAACTCATTCGCGCGAACCGGTCGACGATGGTCTTCGTGAACAGTCGCCGGTTAGCCGAACGACTCGCGACGGCCATCAACGAACTTGCCGAAGAAGAAATCGCGCAAGCTCACCATGGTTCCATCGCGCACGATACGCGGGCAATCATCGAAGACAGACTGAAACGCGGTGAACTGCCGGCGATGATTGCTACGTCGTCGATGGAATTGGGCATCGATATGGGTGCCGTCGATCTGGTCATTCAGATCGAAGCGCCGCCGTCGATCGCATCGGGCACACAGCGAATTGGCCGAGCCGGTCACCAGGTCGGCGCACCGTCGGCGGGGGTGATCTTTCCGAAGTATCGAGGCGACTTGCTGGCCTGTGCTGCGGCCACGGGAGCGATGGTGCAGGGGTGGGTTGAAGAAACTCGCTACCCACGGAACCCGCTGGATATTCTGGCTCAGCAAATCGTGGCGATGACATCGCGGTCAGCTATGTCCGTCGACGATGTTTTTACGGTCTGTCGCTCATCGGCTCCATTCGCAGAATTGCCGCGAGGTTCATTCGAAGGCGTGCTCGATTTGCTCGCGGGACGGTATCCGTCTGACGAATTCGCTGAGCTCAAGCCTCGCATCAACTGGGACCGTATTGCTGGCAGTATTGCTCCTCGAAAAGGTGGCCAGCGACTGGCGATCGCGAATGCTGGCACGATTCCTGATCGCGGATTGTACGGCGTGTTTCTCGCTGGTGATGGTCCCGATGGAACCGGTGGCAGTCGTGTTGGCGAACTCGACGAAGAGATGGTTTTCGAAACCCGTCCAGGCGACGTCTTCCTGCTGGGTGCATCGTCGTGGCGAGTTCTGGAAATTACACGCGATCGTGTCTTGGTCGCGCCCGCTCCGGGCGAACCCGGACGCATGCCGTTTTGGCGCGGCGATGGGCCGGGGCGTCCTATTGAGTTCGGCAAGGCAATCGGAAAACTGACACGTGAGTTGTTGGCGGCTTCTAATAAGAACGCGATGAAGCGGCTGCAGTCACAGCACGGCTTGACCGAAACGGCATCGGAGAGTCTGCTGGAGTACTTAACGAAGCAGGCCGAGGCTACGGGCGACCCGCCGAGTGACAAGACGATTATCGTCGAGAGTTTTCTTGATGAGATTGGTGATTGGCGGATCGTCATTCTCACGCCGTTCGGTTCTCGCGTGCATGCTCCGTGGGCCACAATTGTTGGGTCGCGTTTGCAGGACGAGACGTCAGGCGAAGTGGATCTCATGTGGACGGACGATGGCATCGTGTTCCGTCTTCCTGAATCAGACCAGATTCCGCCCGTCGAATCCTTCTTTCCAGATCCGGATGAAGTCGAACGTTTGATCGTTCAGCAAATCGGCGCGACGGCGATGTTTGCTGGTCGGTTTAGAGAGAACGCGGCCCGAGCGTTGTTGCTGCCAAGACGATATCCGGGACGACGAACGCCGCTTTGGTTACAACGCCGACGAGCGGCTGACTTGCTGAATGTCGCGTCGAAGTTTCGCAACTTCCCGATTCTGCTGGAAACCTATCGTGAGTGTCTTAGCGATGTTTTCGACATCACCGGACTGATTTCACTACTGCGTGACGTCCAGAAGCGAACGATTGTGGTTCGGTCCGTTCAAAGCGAACGCGCATCGCCATTTGCATCGGCGGTGATGTTTAACTACGCCGCGAACTTTCTGTATGACGGCGATTCACCACTCGCCGAACGCAAAGCCCAGGCTCTCGCGCTCGATCATGCACAGCTGCGTGAGTTGTTGGGGTCGGCGGACTTTCGTGAGTTGTTCGATGTTGAGGCGATCGAGTCTGTTGAACGCGATTTGCAGCGGTTAGAATGGAAGCTGAAGCATGCTGATGATGTTCACGATGTGCTTTTGAAATTGGGTGGTTTAACGGAACAAGAACTGTCGATCCGATGCGATGATCCTGCGCTGCCGCAGTGGCTGGCCGATTTAAAAACATCGCGGCGCGTAGTCGAATTGAAGGTGGCGGGTGAGCAGCGTTATGTCGCCGCCGAAGACGCGGGGCGGCTTCGCGATGGGCTCGGGATTGTCCCGCCGATGGGTTTGCCAGAAGCGTTTCTCGAATCTGTCGCCGATCCGCTTGGTGATTTAGTGTCTCGTTTCGCGAGAACACACGGTCCGTTCACAACGCAGCAGGTTGCGGACCGATTCGGCCTCGGCACCGCGCCGGTTCTGACTGCGCTGCACGCGCTTGCGGGACGGGATCGAGTCATCGAGGGCGAGTTTCGTCCGGGACATCAAGGACACGAATGGTGCGACACGCACGTTCTGAAGCTCTTGAAACGTCGTTCACTGGCGGCACTGCGAAAGCAGGTTGAACCGGTCGAACCGGAAGTGCTCGCGAAGTTCATTCCAGATTGGCACTGCATCACTCGACCTCGCCGCGGTTTGGATGGACTTCTGGATGCGATCGAACAACTACAAGGTTCGCCACTTCCGGCGTCGACGCTGGAGTCCGAGATTCTGCCTTCGAGAGTCGCCAAGTATCGCCGTGGCGATTTGGACGAACTCTTCTTCGCTGGTGAAGTCGTGTGGCGAGGTTTCGACAGCACGGGTGGGACAGATGGCCGGATCGCGCTGTATCTGACTGATCACTACCCATTGCTCGCCCCATCAGGCGAACCAACCGAAGACGAACTTTCCGGCCGCGTCCGAGATCTTCTCGCAGAGCAGGGAGCGTTACTGTTCGCGCAGATCCGTCAGGCGACGCGTGAGTTTCCGAACGATGTGCTGGACGCGATTTGGCGATTAGTTTGGTCGGGAGAGGTGACAAACGACACACTGGCGCCTTTGCGATCGCTACGAAGTCGTTCAACATCCCAAAGCCGTTCGGGCCGTCGAACAAGTCGTTCCACACGTCGCGCGTTTCGTTCTCGTCGCGCGGAACAGCTTGTCGGATCGGAAGGACGTTGGTCGTTGTTGGCGACGGACTTTCCGAGTGTGACCGAACGGCAAACTGCGATCTCGGCTCAACTCGTCGAACGCTACGGCGTGCTGACTCGCGAGATGCTGTCGCGCGAGCAGGTCGTTGGCGGTTTCTCTGGCTTGTACCCGGTTCTCAAAGCGATGGAGGAAACCGGGAAGGTTCGGCGCGGCTATTTTGTCGCCGGCCTGGGTGCGGCTCAGTTTGCGGCTCCCGGTGCGGAGGATCGATTGCGAGCGGAACGCGGGCAGCAGGACGACAAAGAAGTGCAGCCATTGATTCTCGCATCGACCGACCCGGCCAATGCATGGGGCAACGTTTTGCCATGGCCGGATACCGGCGAGCAGGGGCGTCCGCAGCGAGTTGCGGGGGCGAAGGTAATTTTGTTCGGCGGGCAGCTAATTGGATACTTGGGACGAACCGGAAAAAGCGTTCTGACATTCCTGCCGGAAGAAGAACCAGATCGAACTCGACGCATCCGAGCGCTTTGTGAATCGCTTGCATCGCTTGCTCGACCGGGAGCGAGTGTTTTGCTGGAGAAGATCGACGGTGGTTCGCCTGGCGATTCAGTTCTCGCGACCGCGTTGCAGGATGCGGGATTCTCCCCATCCAGCCGTGGGTACTTGCACAAAGGTCGCGGGTAGGCGCTAAAACGCGTGGTCTCTGAGGTCGGCTCCCTCTCCGGGCCCGAGGGAGAGTGTCTTGGTGGCGTCTTTGGGGCGGTCCGGTTCGTCTTGGGCGCGGCGTTCAACCTCTGACTTCGCGCGCGAAATAACAGGGTGCTCCAGCGTGCAGGTACGTCGTTTTGGTTTGCGCGTTAAGTCAATTGGCTTCATCGGGGGCAATTGCCGTTACCGATAAACCCTCTATCGCCTGAGCGAATTTAACCAGCAGATTTTGCCGCATTGGCAAAGGGTCATTCATGATGCTCTCAAACAAGTTGCAACTATTTCTTACTGCCGGCCTCATCCTATCGTGGTCAGCAGACACCGTTTCGGCTCAGGTCGTTCCTGGTTCCGGCAGACGAATCAATGAGGTCGGTGACGACTTCGAAGATGAGAAGTGGAACTGGGTCTTCAACGGTCCCAA
The DNA here is from genome assembly GCA_045105495.1 of Planctomycetaceae bacterium. Classification (GTDB taxonomy): domain Bacteria; phylum Planctomycetota; class Planctomycetia; order Planctomycetales; family Planctomycetaceae; genus CAYNWT01. The sequence goes on along the minus strand of JBGCDN010000769.1, from coordinate 9,666 downwards.
GGCCAGCAAAGAACAAGACGAACAGATTCGTCAGCCGCTTGGCTATTCGACCAACCGGCGTTGGTTCGAAAGTCCAAAGCGTGGCAACCCGGATATCCTGCGACGGGTCGACACTCCGCCGGGGGGAATCAAAGGTAGCAAGGGCTCGCTGCTGATTCAGACTGTGAATGCTGGCGTGCCGAACTTCTACAGCTACAAGATGATGCAGGACGACTTGGTTCTTTCTTGTGCATCCCGAGTCGGCATGCTGCCGGTTTCACGGACGCCTCAGGCAGTTGTGCGGGTCTACTTCCCACCCTACAAGGAATGGGAAAACCGAACCGGTACTCACTTCGGCTACCGTATTGACCTGAAGACCACAAAGTACGAACAGCAGCAGTCTCGCCGGTTCCTGCGAACCTTTTCGAGTAGTGTGCCGGTTACTGAAGCATACTGGCCTGGGTTCTTCGTCGAGTTCCACAGCGAGACGGACGCGAAGTACAAGACCGACTCCGCCCGACTACTAATCCGTGGCAATCATCTGGGCCGCGAAGTTCCCAGCAAAGATATTACACCGGGTTGGTGGACACTGGGCATGTCTGCAACTCCGGACGGCCAGGTTCACTTCTATGCGAGCCCAGGCGTGGATAACTTGAAGTCAACCGACTACCTCTACACCAGCCGACCTTATGGTTACTCGGCAGAGAAGTTTGCGACGCAATTCTTCAACGTCTGTAACAAGGATGATGGCAAGACGTGGTCAACGGGATTCATCATCGATGATCCAGCAGTCTATGTTGCTCAGTAAGAACTCCTGACTGCGGGGCGAGGCGGGCCTGCACTACCTCAACAGACAGGGCCTCAGGTAGCCCGATATCGGCAACCCCGATTCGGGCTTTCTCTATGCGCTGAGAAGTGCTTGACGAGGACTGAGCCGAAGTTGACATTGCGATCGAAGTTGCGGGAGTGTGCGCGGTCAAAGACTCGCGACACTGTCCGGTGTGCGGAAGACGCATGAACTCAGAGTCGCAGGTGAACAAGATTCAGGGACTCGTTCATGCTGCCTGAGCGGAATCCGTCAAGGTCGATGGTGACTCGTTGGAATCCAAGTGACTTCAAACGCTGCGAGATTTGTTCGCGGATTGCAATGGCGTTAGCGATGCTATCTGTCGGGACTTCGAGCCGAGCCAGGTCATTGGCTTCGCAACGAACGCGGAGTTCTCGGATGCCCAATTCGGTTCGAAGAAACTGCTCTGCCTTGTCAATGCGTTTCAGTCGTTCCGGAGTGACTTCAACGCCGTAAGCGATTCGGCTTGAGAGGCACGGCGACGCTGGTTTGTCCCAGATGGAGAGATTCCAAAGCTTCGCGAGTGCTCGGACGTCGCTCTTGCTACAGGCAGCTTCGATAAGAGGGCTGCGGATCTGGAACTCGTCTGCAGCTTGCATACCGGGCCGATAATCGCCGAGGTCGTCTGTGTTAGCCCCGTTGGCGATGACGTCAAAACCAATTTCGGCCTTGCGGGCGACGATCTGCGAATAGAGTTCGGTCTTGCAAAATCGGCAGCGATCCACCGGGTTGCTGACGTAGTTCGGGTTGTCGAACTCTTGGGTATGAATCACGACATGAGGAATACCGATGGTGTCAGCCAAGCGGGCGGCTTCTTCAACTTCACCCTCCGCAACGCTGGGGCTGACTGCAGTGACGGCCCACGCTTTTGAACACGCCAACGACGCAGCCTTACACACCACCGCACTGTCGACGCCGGCTGAAAATGCGACAGCGACGTTTCCGTAACCGCGAAGCGTTTCGAGCAGGGTTTGTCGTTTGTGTTCGATTTGGTCCATTGTTCGAGTCTATTCTGTGTCGGAGCCATCAGAAAGTGACGAACACGGTTCGCAGGGTTTTGGGTTACAGAATGGACCCCGGATCGCCACACGGTATGCTTCCTGCATCGAAGTGTTCAGCGTGTTGACGCCGATGCAAGCTATGCTTGGTGCTCTCCAAGGATCGAGGATAATGATGAGAACAAGTTGCGGATTTTTGGCTCTGATTTTCATCGCTCTGGCTTCATGCGTTCAAGCCGATGTGACACCTGAACAAAAAGAAGAGCTTTCTGCCATATCCAAGAAGCTTAAGGAGGTGCGTACGCTCCTGAAGAAGAAGCAGTACGACGACGTACGGGTTCAGGTTGCAGAAATTGAATCGAAGATCAGTGCGATGGGGCTTGCCGAAGATGAACGCAACCGGACCTACAAGTCGGTTATGCGGACGCTGAGATCTTTGAAGAACGGTATCCCCGTTAGCTTTGAGAAAGAGATCGCACCGATCCTCAAAGAAAAGTGTCTGCGATGTCACGGACCAAATCGTCAGTCGGCACGACTCCGAATGGACACCTTCAACCAAATGGCTCGAGGCGGTGCGAATGGTCCATTGGTTCGAGGTAAGAGTCCGCGAACCAGTTTGTTGATGGCTCGATTGGTGGCCACCGATGACTCGCTACGAATGCCGAAAGGTGGGGAACGACTTCCGGACGAAGAGTTATTGGTCATCTCGAAATGGATTTCGCAGGGAGCGAACTTCGACGGCGCAGACCGAGATGTCGAAATTGGTTCTAAGCCACCCGAACCGGAAAAGAAAATCGTGATCGCCAGGCCGGATGGAACCGAAACGGTTTCGTTCAAGAAGGATATCGCTCCATGGCTCGTTGGATCTTGCCTCGGCTGCCACGGCGCTCGAAATCCGCGTAGTGGTTTCTCGATGGCAACGTTTGAGGGCATCCTGCGCGGTGGTGATCGTGGCGATGCACTGGTTCCCGGTGATGCAGATGAGAGTTTGATTATTGACTTGGTGCTTCGTCAGGAAACCAAAGACGGCGAGCGACTGAAGATGCCGCAGGGAAACCAGCGTCGCCTCAAACGTAGCCAAGCTGAGATGCTGGAAAAATGGGTTAATGAAGGAGCGAAGTTCGATGGTGGTGATGCCAAAGCACCGCTTCGCGATCTTGTCCCCACGGCCGCCGAACTGGAGGCAGCCAAGCTTGCTGAAATGGACACAAAGGAATTCACGGAACGCCGTTTGAAGCAAGGTCAGGACCTTTGGGAACGCGTGCTTCCCAGAGACGAAGTGGCTCATGTGAAGAGCAAGCACACATACGTCTTCGGCTCTGATGAAGCGCGTGCGACGCAGGTGAGTCAGTGGGCCGAACAGGACTTAGAGCGAGTTCTCTCCGTCTTTCGTTTTGCAGGAAAAGAACCGTGGCGTGGTCGATTGAATATCTTCGTGGCGAATGACCGGTTCGGATACGAGGAGTTCAATCAGGTCGTTTTCAATCGACAGACTCCGAAAGAAATGGTGTCGCACTCAAATGTCACAGTCGGTTTCGGTGAAGCCTATGTTGTTCTGGAAGACATCGGCGATGAAGTGACTGAGGCATCGATGGGACTGCGTTCCAGTCTGACAGCTCAGCTTGTCGAAGCGTTTTTGCAGCGGGCTGGCAACACCCCGCCTCGTATATTGAGTCGCGGCGCTGGCCTATGGTTGTCGCAGAAGGCGGCTGATGAGAAGGATCCGTGGTTCTCAAATCTGCCAATGCGATTGAGAGGCGTGTCGATCGCTCGAGGTACAGAGGTGTTCGAGGACGGTACGTTTTCGGTCGCAGAACTTGATGCAGCTGGACTGTCAATGGCGACGTTCCTCGCTAAATCCAGTGAAGCGAAGTATGTTGCTTTCCTCAAATCGCTTCAGTCCGGACAGACACTGGCCGAAGCCTCGCAACGCGTTTACAAGCAATCACCCGGTGTAATCGGGAAAGCGTTTATGGGGCGTCGGTAGGTTCCGCTCTAGCTTGCGGAAAGGTGTTTTGAGAAGTGCAGCGTCGCAGAATGACGTGGCAGACGAATGCAGCCGCGGGTCAGGATTTAGTTGAATGAAACGTGGAACGGATGTCATTGTTGTCGGTGGCGGTGCCATTGGCCTGACGACCGCGTGGGAACTCGCCCAACAAGGTGTCTCCGTCCGAGTCATCGATCGAGGACGCTGCGGGCGTGAAGCCTCATGGGCTGGCGCTGGAATGATTATTCCCGGAAACGTCAGCCGAGCGAAGACTCCGGAATCGCGATTACGAGCCCACAGCTTTGAGGCGTGGCCTGAGATAAGTCGCAAGCTGCTGGACCAAACCGGAATCAACAATGAGTTCCGGTCGTGCGGAGGCTTGGAAGTTCGCTTTGAACCAGATTCCACGGAGATCAAATCCGAAGTCGAACAATGGCGAGCGGAAGGCATCGAAGTAGAACCGCTGGTCGGGCGCGACTTGGTTCTGGCAGAGTCTTTGGTATCGACGGAGCTTGCGTGCGGCTATCAGCTACCGGCTATGTCGCAAGTTCGAAACCCGCGTCACTTGCGAGCCCTGCAGATGGCGTGCGAGTCTCTTGGGGTTCAATTCGTCGAAGAAGATGCAGTGGTTGGGTTCCATCGCAATGGTTCGCAAATGATGTCGGTTCAAACAGAGAAGGCGACATTTGCAGCCGATCAGATTTGTGTTTGTGCCGGCGCGTGGACTCGGCAGTTGTTGGATGGAACTGGATTTGAATTCGACGTCCAGCCAGTGCGCGGGCAGATCGTGATGCTGAAATCGAACCCGTTGCCATTCAGGCACATTATTCAAATCGGGCCGCGGTACATTGTGCCGCGGTCTGATGGTCGAGCCTTAATCGGATCGACCGAAGAGCACGTTGGTTTTGAGAAACGCACAACCGCAGCGGGGGTAAACGGTTTGCTGCAGTTCGCCATTTCAGTAGTTCCAGCCCTCGCAGAGGCGGCCGTGGAACGGACTTGGTCTGGTTTGCGTCCCGGTAGTCCACGAGGAATCCCCTTCATCGGCAACGTTGAAGGGACTGACAACCTGTTTGTCGCGGCGGGCCATTTTCGATGCGGTCTGCAGAATTCTCCCGGTACCGGGCGGCTGCTCCGTGAACTGATGCTTGGCCAACCTACCACGTTGATTCCATCAGATTTTGATGCTCACGTGCACACTGCGTCGTTTGTGGCTTCATGATTTGGCGGCGGATTTCCCGCGATCTGCCCAAATGTTGCCCGCGCTTCCGGCATCTCCGCCTGAAACGTGTGCATTCATACTGTTTGGAACCAGTGTGTTCCTGATAGGGCTTTCCACGGGGTGTAGTGCGAGCTAGGCTTCTGCAACTTGTGAACGGCGGCGTTTGAGCTGTCGTTTCGCGATCTGAGGCCGACGACGGAAATCGTGTCTCGCTACACGAATTTGACCAAAACCGGCGACCAGACCTCTCTTCGGCGACATTGTTTGCCCGATTGACGGCAGACACCTCCCGCCTCCTCCGGAACACTCGGGTTCTCCGTCCGGACTACCAAACCAGAAAACACAATGCTGAATTTCTTTCGACAACACACATCGTCGTTCCGCAACGATCTTCTCTCCGGTCTGACCGTCGCGCTGGCTTTGGTACCCGACGCGATCGCCTTGGCGTTTGTCGCGGGTGTACTGCCAATTGTTGGCCTCTATTCGGCCTTCTTCACCGGACTTGTGAGTGCGGTGCTGGGTGGTCGGCCGGGGATGATTTCCGGAGCGACCGGAGCGATGGCGGTTGTCATTGTTTCATTGGTAGCAGACCACGGTGTTGCCTATCTGTTCCCGACGGTCATGTTGTGCGGTGTGCTACAGATTCTCGTCGGGACGGCTCGACTCGGAAAGCTGATCCGCATGGTTCCGCATTCGGTGATGTTGGGATTTGTGAACGGCCTCGCGATTGTGATCGGTTTGGCTCAGCTTGGTAGCTTCAAGACATTGGCTTCAGATGGAACCCTTCAGTACCTCACGGGCAAGCCACTCGGGCTGATGCTAATGCTGGTCGCCCTGACGATGGCCATTATCTGGCTTCTCCCAAAGATCACCCGCGCGGTTCCTGCTTCGTTGGCGGCGATCCTTGTCGTGACGTTGATTGCAACAGGTGTGAACAAGTCTGTTGAAACGGCGGATGGCCGAAATGCGATTGCAACCGTCGGCGATATGTTGGAAGCGAACACGAAGGCCGCTGCGACTGAGGCCCTCGCTGCAGAAGCCAAAAAGACCGGTGATGAAACTACGGTTGCCGGTACCGAAAAAGCCGTCGCATCGGCAACGGAATCAACTGCGGTTGCTGCGACAACCACAGCCGCGTCGTCGAGTATTAGCGGCGGATTGCCTCAGCCGTTCTTCATGCAGCACAAGATGGTTCCGATTAACCTTGCGACGCTGAGAATCATTTTTCCATACGCATTCATCCTGTGCGGCGTCGGTTTGATTGAGTCACTGATGACGCTCACGCTGATCGATGATATCACGGAAACACGCGGGCAGGGAAACCGAGAATGCCTTGGTCAGGGTGCCGCGAATTTGATCTGCGGATTCTTTGGCGGAATGGGTGGCTGTGCGATGATTGGCCAGTCATTGATCAATGTGAACTCTGGCGGTCGAGGTCGACTCTCTGGAATTACCGCAGCAGTTTGCCTACTGCTGTTCGTTCTGTTTCTTGGTCCTCAAATTTCACAAATCTCAATGGCCGCTCTGGTCGGCGTGATGTTCATGGTTGTTGTGGGAACCTTCGAATGGGCTTCGCTGAAGATGGTTCGCCGCATGCCAGCCAGCGATGTGTTCGTCATGGTTTTGGTTGCTGGCTACACGGTGTTCATGCACGACCTGGCATCCGCCGTGATCCTTGGCGTCATCGTTTCAGCTCTGACGTTCGCCTGGCAACATGCCACACACATTGGTGCGGACATCAAGTACAACGACTTTGGCAGCAAGATTTACCAGCTGCACGGACCGTTGTTCTTTGCATCAGTTTCGTCATTCCGCGAGATGTTTGACGTTGCCGGCGATACAGACGATGTCGTCATCGACTTCTATTACACCCGAGTTTACGACCAGTCAGGAATGGAAGCGATTAACGCTCTGGCAGAGAAATACGAAGCTGCCGGCAAACGCCTGCACCTCACTCACCTCAGTCCTGAATGTCGCCGACTGCTGGACAAAGCCGGTGATCTGGTTGAGATCAACATGTCCGAAGACCCCCAATACCACGTCGCCAGCGACCGCCTCGCCTAGCAGCAACTTCCCGTTGCATCGGTGTGCGGCAGCTGCGTTGGGATGGTGTTGTTGTGGGTTTCTCGCCGCGAGTGCGGTTTGGGACCGCGTTGGGTTTCGTCGGCCGGGCCCGGCGAATCGCTGTTTTCGCTTAGCGACTTACGCAGCTGCGCGATGGTTGTCGGCGAGGCCGGCCCATTCGATCCAGTTGGTGACTTCTGCAAGATCGGGTGGGTTGCCGTCTCGGATGACCCGCTGACCTTCGTCGGTATCGGCAAAGTCAGAAGACAGATCGTGTAGCTCTTCGGCTTGCATCGTGGCGAGATCCTGAGCGTTCTCGATTCCGCACCCAGCGAGAATCTGTGCGTCATGTCCGCGAAGGCCAGGGATCGTGCATTGCAGATACGATTGAGCCTGCCATTCGCGAATTGTATCGCCGTCGATGTGGCGTGAAGCCATCTGCTCGGCTGCTTGGTCGGCATCCAATTCCAAGAGGTCCGACACTTTTCGTACACCGACCTTCTTTAGTCGAGATGCTGTTTTGGGGCCGATTGAAGGTGCGTCCACGATCGGATCTTCGACGGCTAAGTAGAACCGCGGTCCATCGAAAAATTCGGCTTCACCATCGTCTGCGGGTTCCGATTTTCGTTTCTTCTTTTTCTCTTTCTTCAGCTTTGGTTCTTTGACGACATCGGTGGGCAGTGTGTAGACGGGACGCGTCGATCGTTCGCGAGCGGTAGTGCCTTCGCCGTGTTTGGAACCGGGCATCGAAACAGGTTGGTCAATCAGATCTTCGATAGCGATGTTCAATACTTCTTCCGCGTGTATCTGCCTGATTTCACGTTCATCTTCTGGCAGCGACTCGATCGCTCGGCCTGTTTCCTGAACTTCGTTGTAGATCGCTTTGACAGCCGCGCGGTCTTTGGAATCGGCTAGCTTTCGGGTGATCCAAAACAGCGGCGTTGAGAGTTTGCTGAGTACGCCATTGAGTGACACGTTCGTTTGTGGCGGAATCATGCCCGCCTCCGTAATCGCGCGATCGAGAATTCTTGCGATGCCGATGGTGGCGTGGCCGATCAGTCCGGCAAGTCGATCCTTGCATTCCTGGTCGAAACCGAGTGTGGGGATTCTGGAACCGGTTTCGAGATCGTAGTGGTCAATCAAAACGTCGTAGTGTTCGTAGGCCGCTTGGGCGCCGTTGATGACCATGGTGGCGAGCCAATCGGAATCGGGTCCCGGTGAGATTGTGGGGTAGCCGCCAAGGTCTTCAACCAGAATGTTCTGCAGTTCGAAATACGACTTTGTGACACTCCATTCAATCGCCCGGTGTACGGCGCCTTCGCGTTCAGACTGCCCGGTGTGCAGCGGCATGAGTGGGTCGGAGTAATAATGGGTTAGCACGCCCGCAGCGTAGGCGGCGCGTTTCCAGTCGCCGTCCTTCAGCAGTTCGACCAGCTTCGAATACCATTCTTCTGTTTTAACAACAGCTCCGCCCCAGTAGTTGTCTGCAACGTGAAGCACATGGTTGCGGAAGTCCTTGAACTTCTTATCCGGTGCCTTTGCGCCATCGAGATACAGTTCGACGTTCCCGATAAACAGGTTTCGCCACTCGTTTGCATCAGGGCATTCGAGGAACCGAAGCGCGTCCATCGCGAGTTTGTGATGGGTGCTGGTACACTTCTGAGCGAATAGAACTCGGAAAAGTAGAGACATCAGAGCGCAGCCAAAGAGAGTCCGGATGGGAGCCAGTTACCGTCAATATCGGCCTTCGCGCGCTAAGGGCGTCAGGGTGATTGTCGGCAATCAGCGGCGAAAAATGCTGGTTGGCGGTGTGTTGTCCGAGTCACCTGGTTGAGAGTCCAGAGCGAAGACCTCAGCGGTCGATCTTCCATAGAACACTTGAAGCCGAACAACGCCGTCGATGTTCGCAGCCAGAATTGTGGGCCCGCAGATGTTAGAAGCAATTGAAATTGGCTGGGTCATCGCAGGCAAGCTGGATGACGTCGACCGCGCCGCTGTCAAAGAGGCTCACGCTCAACTACAGAGCGTGCTGACGAAGTGGTTCCCCGAATTCGTTTGGCGAATGCCAATTGTTCGTCGGCCCGAAATGGTATCCGAAACTCGGGTGGAACCTGTGGTGCTGCTGGATCGAGGACGAGACGAACGCGCGTCACATCATTGGGACTTTGCCCTGGTGGTGACGCAAGCCGACCTTGTGACTCACTACAAGCCGTTTGGCCTGGCCATTGTTTCCCGCGGTCTGGATCTGGGGCTCATTTCAACCAGCCGTATCGATCCGGCTGCGTACGACGAGAATGTTTCGGCTGAGACGCGCACTGATGCGATGGGAGGCAGAATTCAATCTCTGGCTTTGCACATCTTGGGGCACTTCGCCGGACTACGGCATGTCGAAGCTCGCGACAACGTGATGCTCGATGTTCGCGACGTGGCTGAGCTGGATCAGATGAACCGGTTCGAAGACGATCAGACTCAGGTAATCGGTAGCTGGCTTAAGCAGATCGCCGACCTCCGACTTGAAGAAGAAGGGACACGGATTTCGTCGCTGAGTTTCTACCTTCGCAGTGCATGG
>JBGCDN010000768.1:0-10200 GCA_045105495.1 Planctomycetaceae bacterium | reverse complement strand
CGAGAACGGATTCGGCAAACGATCGCGTTCTTTAAACCGCCGGCTCGACTTTTGTCGCTGCTGTTTCCGCCCATCTACTTTGCAGCTGTCTTGCTGCTGGAGTATTCGAAAGGCTCGGGTCTTAGCGACCGAGTGCTTATGCCTGCCGTTCCCTTCGCGATAGCAACGCTTGTGGCCTTAGTAAGTCAGGTGACGCATTCACGCGTGTCGAGATTTGTTATCAATGCGATGTGTTTGGTTCTGTTCGTAAGCTTTCTGGTTGGACAGTATTCAGCGTTTCAACTCCTGGCGAAGACTTCTCCTCCGGGGCCAGAACTGAACCAGATTATGCAGGCGGAAATGGAAACGGGGCAGACGATTGCCAGCTTCCTGCGGGCAAACGTATCGAGTGACGAACCATTACTCGCGAATCAGCCACAGCTGGTTCACGGCATTCTGAAGTGCCCAGTCGCCGGGCTGGCAACTGGCCGATACAACACCGGTGAACCGTGGGTCGCGAAGCGAGTTGAGTCGGAAGTGATAAATCGCTTTGACGTTAGATACGTCCTTGCCGTGAGAGGCCCACGCATCAAAGATCACAGCACGCCGGTATTCTTCATGGAGCTTGATCGCGGTGTTGTTCCCGATTATCTAAAGTGCATTTTCAGGACCGAGCAGGCTACGCTGTTCGAAGTTGTTGAACCAATACGCTCATCTTCCCTTTGATTGGATTCGAAATGGACCGTCGCACATTCCTTCACGCTTCCAGCGCTACGGCTCTCACCGCTTTGTTGGCTCGGCCGCTACACGCCATGCCTCAAAACTCAAAGTACCTCGACACGATTGGTCTTCAGCTCTGGACGGTTCGCAATCAGATGGAGAAGGACGAAGCGGGCACATTGAAAGCCGTGGCGGATGCCGGTTACAAGCAAGTTGAACTCATGCGGACACTCGGTTCTGAACGCATTGTGAAGACTGCCAAAGACAATGGCATGAAAGTCACGTCGGCGTTCATCGAGTGGACGTCGATCGGAAAGCCAGACGACAAGAACGCTCCTGGGTTCGACAAGATTCTTGAGGCCGCTAAGAAGCTCGGCTTGAAGCACCTTGTGTTTGGTTACATCGGAAAAGGCGCACGCGAAACCGTTGATCATTACAAACGGCATGCGGAGAACGCGAACAAAGCTGGTGAGAAATGTGCCAAGGCTGGAATTCAGCTCTGCTATCACAACCACTCGTTCGAGTTCAAGAAATTGGATGGCGGCAAAACCGGTTGGGAGACGTTCGTTGCAGAGTTCGACAAACGTCTGGTCAAGTTTGAGGTCGATGTCTTCTGGGTAAAAATTGGTGGCCTCGATCCGTTCAAGACTCTGGAATCACTGAAGGGCCGTGTCTCACAGGTTCACCTGAAGGACCTTATCAAAGACGCCAAAACACAGCACGATGAAGGCAAGGTTCCTCACGAAGCCTTCAAAGAACTCGGGGCGGGCACAATTGATATGGCAAAGGTCATGAAGCTCGCTGCAAGGATCGGCGCGCAACAGTGTCATGTGGAACAAGATCAGTCCGCTGCTCCGCTTACCAGCATCCAGACCAGCATGAGGCACTTGAAGACGCTGTAGTTTATGGCGACCAAGGGTAGTTCGTCTTGTCCCGTGACCTATGGTTTCCTCATAAGGTCCGGGCGGACGAACAGTCTTCGATTCCCGCCGATTTCGATCTGGAAGTATTGATCACTTCTGAATACCGAATGAAAATTGTCGGTAGCACAATCGACCGCTGAAGCTTGTTTAAGCGATTTAAGAAACGCCTTGGTCTTGCGTGTTTCTCGACGCTGGTGGTCGATAAACGTCCAACCAAGTGGTTGCAATTTGGCGCTGCAATACGCCTTGAAGCGGATGTACGACTCGAAGGATTCTGCGACTGGGCGATCTTCGTAGTAGAATAGTCCGTTCTCGTCGATCCGAAGCCGGATCTGGATCCGGTTGTTGAGATCGCATCTTGCGAAGCACAGGTCATTTTGCCTGCTCGATCTCGGCTCGCCATCGCTGTTGTAGTTCGTGCCAACTATTCCGTAGGTGACATCCGAATCCGGACTGTAACCGCCGAATTTTGATTGGAAGTCAACAAACGCTGGAAGCTGTGGGACGTTGGCACTCTCCAACGCGATGGCTGCTTCCGCCCGCGTCATCTTGAAATGACGTTTGTTGCGGCGGAGGTATTGATATTCGAAGTCGGTCAGCATTCTTGTCAGAAACCTCGCCCTACAAGGCAAGCCACAGTCCAGGACTGTTTCTCAAACGTCACTGGCAGTCAGGATAAGCCTGCACCGTCTATGTAGCTGGTCATACGGTTTTGAGTTTCGATGAGTAGCTCGGAGTCGCCTCGCTTGTGGGCTTGGAATGCCCTGTAGAAACGAAATGTTCGAGCCAATCGGAACGGTCGGAAGATCAAAACCATGGGATTGAACTCACGCGAACCACCGTAGTGCCAGAACGCTCTGACCGACAAAGAGAGCCTCCGCCAGTAGCGGCGTTCAGACCAATTCATGACGATCGTGTTAGCAGGGAGTCTTGGTATCAGTTCCGTCTCAACGTAGCTTTGCCACTTCGGGCTGTTCGAATACACGAGCAGAACGTTCCGCCCACGTGCGCACCACACGAGCCAAATGGTGGCGTATAACGCGCCTGAATACGCCATGAATATCAATAGAATGATTGGCAGGACGACAATGAAGGCCACAATTCCAACACTGAGTACGCCAGCGCCGACGATGTCTTTAAGCGAGCGTTGCATCGGTTCGTGGTCGTCGTCCTAAAAATCCCGTCGTGACACGTAGACGCAGCTCAATAGCAGCATTAGGCCGATGAAGATGCCGCTTCGCCAAAGTGGTTGCCAAACGTCGAACGTCAAACGATCTTCCTGAAGACTAAGCGGTTCATCGCGGAGCGGGCGGTTGTCGACTAACGACCGCGATCGTTCGCCCGTCAGTAGGTAGGTCACGAATCGATTCACCTGGCCCGGCTTGGGGAACAGCGAATACACAGGGTTAATGAACCAGTCGTGCAGATTGGTCACCCAGTCGCCATCGACGGTGTAGTGCTCAATTCTATTGAACGAGCTGGTGTCGTACACGGCGACGTTCTCACGCCCGCCTGCGATGTACAGCTTTCCGTTCTCTCCAAACGTAGCCGCAGAGACGTTGCCATCCTCTCGCGGTGACCAATCAATACGCTGGTTCTTCTTGAGGTCGTAAATTCGCAGCTTGCCGCCATGTGTCAGCACGGCAGAGAACGAACCGTCAGGACTCGTCGCGCTGGCCCGCGGATAGATTCCGTCGTCGAGAGTATCGCTTACGACTTCTTCAAGTGTTGCGAGATCCAGTAGCTTTACGTTTCCGTTTGCAAAAGCGATGGTCACGTGGGATCCGCCGATTGAGAATACGGCGTCATCTTCCGTATCAAAGTCCTTACTCAAACCAAGTTGGTAGGTTCCATCTTCCGTCTTATCGACCCGATGAACAGCTCCGCCACTGTAGACCAACAATGTGTCCGATTGCGCGTGGGTACCAACATGGAAGTTGCCTTCCCAGTTAGGGACATCAGAACGGTGGATCGGTTGGAACGCCTTCTTGTTCGAAGTGCCTAGCAAGCCCGCAGTAATTCGGTTGAAGAACTGCTGCGATTTCCTCTGAGCTTCAGGTTGTCCAACGAACGCATAGATGCCAGATCGAGTCGGAATAACGATCCGACCGGTCGAATCGACGAACGCTCGCGGCGCGATGTCGGGGACTTCTCCTTGCGGTTCGCGTTCGTAATCGTTGTCGCCCAGGCCAATCACCAACTGTCCTCGGCCAATGGTTCCGAATGGGCTAGGCACCTGTTCGATAGCGACAATGCGATCGTTGGCTGCGTCGATTGTTGGCTTGAACTGCGCGGTTGCGAACATGAACCGGCTAAACATTTCCGAGCGTCCACCTTGTTCTCGTTTGAATTGCTGTTCCCAAACGCGTTCATCGCTGCGGTAGATTTGCAGCTTTCGTTCGCCGTTGACCGCAAAGAGTTGATCGCCTGCGGGAATGATTTCCGTCACAGCAAGTGGTCGGAACACGTTGCGGTCGAGTGCAGTCTTGACGACTCCTACGACGAAAATGACCAGCCAGAAGACGACAACAAGAACTAGCGAGACGACAGCGTTTCGCCAGATGGCACCAGCTGCCGCGGAGACCGAGTAGTAAATTGCGAATAGGAACAAGTAGGCCGGAATGCACAGCAATAGCTTGTGTTCCCAAATGCCCATACGAATTCCCAACAGCATCCAAACGCCCACAACAAGCGTCGTCGCGCAGACGAGTGTGAACATGCAGCCGCCGAAGAACTTCGTGAGAAACAGCAGCGGTCGATTCACGGGTTTACTAAGCAACAATGCAATTTCACCCGGTTCGAATGTTCTGGGAATGATGGACGCCGTGACAAGCAGCGAACCGAAAACGCCGAAAAAGCCGAGGAATCCTGCGACAACAACCACCAAAATACGTTCGACAACCGGTTCCAATTCAGACGGCGCGAGGGGCAGGGGGCCGACCACGTTGCGGCCCGCGTAGGTCAGCGCGATTTCGGTTGAGTCTTTCAGACGGATTGATTTGGGGAACGCCGCAACCAGCAATCGCAGGTTCTTCGCTGCTCGTTGATCTTTTGCCGACGCGTTAACAGCTAACATATCCGCGTCCTCCACCTCGACAAACGCGAATGCTTCTGGTCGATCAAAGTCCTCAGAACGCAGGAGCTCGTTGAGGTTCCTCACAATCATGCCGTTGGGCGATCTTCGGCGCCAACGGGAATCGGGCTTGGTGTCCGGGTCAACCAGTTCACCAATCTGAGTCCGCTGATCATCGCTCAGTAGCGACCAAATGTGTCCAGCCGGCGTATCTGGCTGCGCTTTCATCTCGTCCAGTCGTCTGACGAACCGCTCTGCATCAACCAACTCGCGCGATCGGAGTTCTGTGGCGGTTCGGCTGCTGATTGCAAATGGAGCGAGAACAAGAAGAACCAACGCGATGGCAATGAGAGCGACCCAAAGCACGCGGGACGCCATGGCTTCTCGAACGGAGTCTTTCAGTATCGCGAGGTAAGCTCTCATTCGACCGGCTCCACAACACGGAGGAAGGCTTCTTCGAGCGTCAGGTCCATTCGCTTGACTGATCGAATGCTGATTGCGTTCTTACGAAGACGGTCAATGAGCCCATCAATCTCTGAGTCTTCAATTCTGCTGATCTCGATATGCAGCAGGCCGTTGCCAGGTTCACTGACTTGGGCATTGTTGGATTCGGGTAGGAGACCATCAACAACCTCGCGATCGCCGAGAACCTCAACGATGAGCGGTGCGTCGAAGATTGCCTTCTTCAGCTCTGGTACCTTCCCTGTGCAGCGAACTTCACCGCCGACGAGAATCGCCACACTATCGCACACCAGTTCCAATTCCTGAAGCAAATGGCTATTCAGGAAGACGCTGTGGCCTTCAGTTGCAAGTCGTTTAAGAACCTCGCGAATTTCCTTCCGACCAACAGGGTCAACGCCATCTGTTGGTTCGTCAAGAATGATGAGATCGGGATTGTGAAGCATGGCCTGAGCAAGACCCAGCCGTTGCTGCATGCCTTTGGAATAGCCAGTAACGGATTCCTTTTCTCTGCCCTTCAGACCGACGATTTCCAAGAGCTCGGGACGCCGCTGACGAATCTCAGACATCGGCATACCGCTGAGGCTGCCGTAGTACTCCAAAGCGGTCTCACCATTCAGGTGTCGAGGAATACGATGGTTCTCTGGCAGATACCCGATTCGGGCTCGTGACTGTTGAGAACCAGCGGGTAGGCCTAGCACCGTGGCGTCGCCGCCAGTTCGCTTAACGATGCCGAGCAGAATCTTGATCAACGTTGTCTTGCCCGCGCCGTTGGGGCCAAGCAATCCGAAGATCTGCCCCCGCGGCACATCCAGGGTGACCCCCTTTAGCGCTTCGATGGTCTTCCGTCTGAACAAGCCCGTGCGATATTTCTTCCTTACATCGCGGACGCTGATGACATACTCCGATTCCGCCACTGCATTCTTCCTGACTGATTGGGGACAGTCCTGAAGCGTAGCTATCGAAGTGGCGTTCGACTACCAGTGTAAGCACATCAGCTCGCCGGACGGTCGCGAGGATTTACCTGGCCTTACTGGCTCCAGTTCGTCGCACTTTGGGTTCGACGAAGTTCAGTTCGTCACTGGTGTCAACCCGACGAGCCGCAGGTACCGCTTTTTGAGCTCCGCCAACGTTTTGAGGTTTTTGGAACCGAGTGGCATTTGGCTGAGCCGGTATCGGCATTACCGGTCGAACTGGAATTGCGTAGCCAGTTCGCTGGACGGTTTCACCGTAGGTATCCGGTTCAGTTGGCTCTTCCAAGTTCGGAGAGTCCGGGCTGCGAAGATAGTCGGACTCACGATCGTCTTCTGCTGGCTTCGGTCGTGAGTTGGCAGGAACCGTAAACGGATCGTCTAGCGGCTGTGGAGCCGGTACCGGTGTCAGGGCGATGTTTCGTGGTGACGATTCTGCAGACTCAATCGGTAGAGACGACTTCAGAGTTGTATCGCGAGCGTAGGTTCTGGACCAGGCTCGACGAAGAGCATCGTCGTATGCACCTGGGCACCACTGACTCTCGGACAGATGAATGTTGTTTTCCGCCAGAATCGCACCTTTGCGGAAGTTCAAGTCGACCAAGGCCTTGTTGTATTCAATCAAGCTGCGGCTGTAGTTGATCTGAGCCTGCCGAACATTCACGTGTGCCTGAACCAGACGGTTCAGGATGTTTGGTCCCTGAGCCTGGTCTGAAGAAGACTTCTCAAGAGTATTGAGAGCTTCTACCAGTGTCTTTCGATGAGCTGCAAGGATCTCGCGGTTCGTTGCGAATAGAACCTTCCATCGCTCAATCGACTTGTACGAGTTGTCCAACTCGTAGGCGACTTCGGATTCCTGAGCGGCCAGCATTGTCCGAGCTTTCCGAAGTCGGAATTCGTAATTTCGAACTTGTGTGTGAGCGGTTCGGAATCCAATTGGGAAAGCAAGCTGAAAACCAAGGTTCCAACTGGAAGTCGTATTGTTCAGAAGCGATTCATAGGCACTATCGTTAATGAACCCGGTGCCTGCTGAGTCGCCAGAACCAAACAGTTGGTCGCCGAACGCATTCACCTGATACTGAGCGACTGCGTCCAGACGTGGGCGAGTCAGATTCTTCGCGGCCTTCAGCTGCAACTGAAGGCTCTTAATGTTCCACTTTTGAGCCCGGATCTCCGGACGACGTGTTAGTCCTTCAGCAACTGTGACTCGCCAATCTGGGGCGAAGTCCGCTTGTGTTGGTTCATCGGTCGGTCGCAGGACTCTGCCGTCGCGGCGTTTCAGTCCCATCATGCGACGAAGCAGAAGTTCGTTGGTGTTGATGTCGGCCAGCGAACCCTTCATTCGACCAACAGATTCCTGATAGCTGGCCTTCGCCTGAGCAATCTGTTCAGGACCAGCGTCAATTCGATCGCCAAGACGCTTGAGGTACGCGAGGTAGTAGTTCGCACCAGCTCGTTCGGCCTCGAAAACCTGGTACGCGAGTTGAAGGTCCCAGTACACGGTCTCAACGTCACGGACCATCGTTGCCAAAGCGTTCTCGAGGTCGGCAAGAGCGATGTCAGTATTAATACGTGAGATCACGACACCCTGAGCGACACCAGATACGCCGGTCAGGTTACTGCCAATCGGTCCGGCAATCCGAGTGAATTCCGTTCCGGAACCGGCCAGAAGTGGCTGTCGATAGGTTGCACGGGCGAAGCCATCGAATGCTGATGGGAAGGTCCGGTCGACATCGCTATACGAATAATTCATGTCATGCTGGAGTGTGAAGATTCCAGAGTTAGCAAGCTGCTTTTGAATCTGTGTAGAGAACGCCGCGCTATCCTGTTGCAACGCCTGTCCCGGGTTGATTCCGAGGTTCGCTGAGTTTTGAATTTGTTCTGTCCGACCCCATGTCATTGTCGTTGTGGTCT
Organism: Planctomycetaceae bacterium; assembly: GCA_045105495.1. Classification (GTDB taxonomy): domain Bacteria; phylum Planctomycetota; class Planctomycetia; order Planctomycetales; family Planctomycetaceae; genus CAYNWT01. The sequence goes on along the minus strand of JBGCDN010000768.1, from coordinate 2,161 downwards.
GAGCATCGAAGTCAGCCAATGCCGCTTCAACACCACGGTTACCAAACAGAATTCCAGATTCGATGATTCCGATGTCGTAGACACTTCTGGCACCATTTGGATTTGCCAGGACTGGATTCGCCGGAGAACCAAACGAGTTGTTGTCTCGGATGACAGCACCATTTTCGAGGGCTGTCTGGATCGCTTCTGCTAGCGTGAGGTCTTTTTCGTCGTCTTCGAGAATGTCGTAGATGAGACGGGGCGGTTCAGAAAGGCCGTCTACTGGATCGCGTTTGCAACTCTCCACGGGATAGGCGATCTCAGTCGCGACATCTTCGTAGTACTGCAGCGGCTTGTTGCCTTGGCTGATGTATGCCAGCTTGGCGACGCTGGGGGCGTGGTGGCACCCAACGAAGCTAGCGCACAGCATGGCTCCGCAGATGGCGGCCCTCATCAAGTTGTTCCCGCTGAATCGCATTCGAGATTCCGGTAGCATCGCGCATGTTGCACGGGGTGTCCGTATAACCGTTAAGATCGTTATCGTCTGGCTAAGCGGTAGACTTTCGCCAATCTGCCTGAATTAAAGTTATTCAGGACCTGTCAGATGTCGCGGCAGTAATTGCCGGTGCGCGATCAACGCTGTCTTGGCTCGGGAAGACCACAACATGATGGATACGACTTCGCCCTTCGTAAGGCTGCACCCGGAAGATGATGTGCTGATTGCTCGACGGAGCTGTCCGGAAGGAGCCGAGATTCCTGACGGTTCTCAGACCATTCGACTGCGGGCCGCAATTCGGTTTGGGCACAAAGTCGCCGCCCAAGACCTTCGGACCGGGGACGTGATTCGGAAGTTTGGCCAAATAATCGGGTTCGCCACGCAGGACATTCGATTGGGCGACTGGGTACACACTCACAACGTTGGCATGGGAACGCTGTCGCACGAATACGAGTATGCGACCGATGTTCCGGCGGCTCCAAATCCGATTCAGGGGCGAACCTTCAATGGCTACCGTCGAGCGGACGGGCGAGCAGCGACAAGGAATTACGTCGGCATCATTAGCACTGTGAACTGTTCCGCAACCACTGCGAAGTACGTGGCTGCCGAGCTAGTGAACACAGTCCTGGACGAGTATGAAAACATCGACGGCATCGTTCCTTTGGTTCACAAAGGTGGCTGCGCGATGTCTTATGCTGGTGAGGACCACCGGCAGCTCGCAAGGACCCTCGCTGGGTTCGCCAAACATCCCAACATCGGCGCGTATCTGGTACTGGGGCTGGGTTGCGAAACATCGCAGGCTTCATTTCTTGTCGACGAACACAATCTTGTTCAATTGGATATCCCAGGCGTGGAAAAATCCAAGATGCCGCTTTCCATGAATATTCAGGATTACGGTGGTGTCCGCAAAACCGTCGCCCGCGCGGTTGATGCACTCAAAGAACTGCTTCCCGAAGCCAACAAGGTTCAGCGTGAACCAATTCCGGTTAGCGAGCTGATTGTTGGAACCGAATGCGGTGGGAGTGACGGCTACAGCGGCATTACTGCGAACCCGGCGGTTGGCGTTGCCAGCGATTTGTTGGTGGCTCACGGAGCAACCTCAATCCTCGCCGAGGTTCCCGAAGCCTACGGAGCCGAACACACTCTCACGCGACGCGCAGTCTCTCGCGACGTTGGCGAAAAACTGGTGGAACGAATCCGCTGGTGGGAAAAGTACGCCGCGATGTTCGGTGCGGAGACCGACAACAACCCGTCAGTCGGAAACAAAGAGGGTGGCCTTACGACTATCTACGAAAAGTCTCTCGGCGCGATCGCCAAGGGTGGAACGACGGCTCTTCGAGCGGTCTATGAATATGCAGAACCGGTGACGGAGAAAGGCTTTGTCATCATGGATACTCCCGGATACGACCCAGCATCCGTCACCGGCATGGTGGCGGGTGGAGCGCACATCATTGTGTTCACGACCGGGCGAGGTAGCTGCTTTGGCTGTAAGCCATCGCCGACAATCAAAGTCGCATCCAATTCGCCGATGTACAACCGCATGAGGGATGACATGGACATCAACGCGGGTGTCGTGATTGAAGGCCAGACGTTGGAATCAGTCGGCGAAGAAATTTTCGAACGCATCATCGCCGTTGCCAGCGGCGAACCAACCAAGAGCGAAGCGCAAGGCATCGGCGACGAAGA
>JBGCDN010000767.1:0-10084 GCA_045105495.1 Planctomycetaceae bacterium | reverse complement strand
AATGCCACCCCGCCCCGTCTCCAATTCCGTATCCCCCAATCTGATCGGGATCTGAAACCCGTAGGGCCGGTTCCCTGTAGAGACCGGAGACATAGGTAACAGGTGTTCGGCCACATGGGTGGCGCTTCCGGTTAGATTCTTCCTCCATAAGGGCGGTCAGAAATGACCGTCCCTACTGCGATAAAGAGTGTCTTCGCATCCTGGACCTGGCTGTACGTCGGTGAGCGGCTTATTGATCCGGGGCGGGCACAGGATCGGGTCTGGTTCGTGTTAGCGTCATGCGGTAGATTCCAAGCATGCCAAACGATCCGCGGACCAGTCTAACGTTGTTGATGCGGATCCGTGATGCATCGGACGATGTGGCGTGGCGGCGGTTCATCGATGTTTATGGGCCGGTTGTGCTGAACTACGCGTTGCGGCACGGATTGCAGAATGCGGATGCGGCAGATGTTGTGCAGGAGGTCATGTGCAAGGTCTCGGCAAAGATTGCAGACTTTGACTACGACCCAACTCGAGGGCGATTCCTCGCGTGGCTGTACACGCTGGCTCGAAATCATGTCATCACGCGGCAACGCCGATTGAAGACACAGCATCAGGGAACCGGTGATTCTGCGGTCCAACGGCTAATGGAAGTTCAGACCGCCGTTGAAGATGATGAAGCAGATTGGGCGTCGATCTGCCAGCAACGGGTGCTCGACTACGCGATGTCGATGGTCCAGTCTGAGTTCAGTGAATCGCATTGGCAGGCGTTCTATCAGACTGCCGTGAAGAACCGAAAGCCGATGGAAGTGGCGAGCAATCTTGGTATGAAAGTTGGCACGCTTTACGTCGTCAAGAGCCGCATTCTCGCGAGGGTGAAAGCGGTCGCGGCGGATCTGAGTAGCGAAGAGTGAGCCATCCGATGCAGTGCTTGACGGAATCCGAAATTGCCGAATTGCTTATTGGCGAATCCCAATTCGAATCGGATCCGGCGGTGCTTGAACACATTGAGGCGTGTGAGAAATGTCAGGCTCGACTTGCAGCGGCGGCTGGTTCGCTGGGTCAGTCGGGGAATGAACCGCCGCTTGTACCGCTATCGGATGATGCAAAGCAATCGCTCTATGCGATGGGGGTTGTCGGGCCGGTTGGTTCAGCCGGTCCGGGAGTTGCGAGGGTTGCAGAATCGAAGGAGACAAGTGGCTGGCAACGGCCGTTGGTAGCTCTTGTTGGTGTTCTGGCTTTGGTGCTCGCAATCTGGCTTGGCCGGCAGGCGATGGTTTTCGGTGTTCCCGACAGCACCCAGTCGGAATTGAAGGCGGTATCCGCGTGCATCCTGATGAACGGTGATGATACGCCGCTCGAATTTTCATCCCTGGCTGCGGCAATGCGAGCAGCGACTGCTCAGGCGACAATCGAGGTTCGTTCTGTCGGACCACACAATCTTAGCCTGCCAGAACGCGAGGGGTTTAGATGGCGACTCGAGGCGAAGTGCCTGGAACCACCACTGCTTCAGTTCGATTCGACTTGTATCCTGGCCGACGGGCAGGCGTTGTCGCTGTCCGGGTTCGTGATTGACGACTCTTCCGAGGGCAACGCAACGTTTGACCTCCGCGGCGGCGAATTAGTTGTCGAACTTTGTCGCGTGGTCGGCGACAAGACAGCGCTGCGAATGCGGCCAGGTTCTGATGCAACGATTGATCGGACGGTTGTTGGTTCGTTGTCCGAGTCGGTGATTTCGGTTGAGTTCGATCGGCGTTCGCAGTTGGCGATTCGTCAGAGCATTCTCGTCGGGCGTACTGCGATTCGGATCCGCGACATGAATGGCGTGGGCGGCGAGATGTCGCTGGTGGACTCGACGTTGTTCGCAGAATCTGCGTTCAAACTCGAGCCGCGGGGACGACCGATTCAAAGTCCCGTTCCCATTCACGTCACGGCTCGAGGAAATCTCATCCAGGCCAGGTTTCTGCATGCGAGCGAGTTCGATATGCAGGGCAATATTTTGCTCCGTGAAACTCGGGCTGTCAAAGTCGTCAGCGATTTGCTGATGTGGCGCGGCATGCGGAATTTGTTTGGCTTGAGCGATGGGTTTACCGGGTTCAATCTGCCTGATGGCGGGACCGTCGCTGGGCGTCGTGGAGCGAAGTCGCTCGACGATTGGCGTGGGTTGTGTGCAGCAGAAAGCCAACAGTCCGCCGAGGCAGCGTCTCGCGCGATTGTGATCTCGAAGAGCGTTCGCGAGTTGTCTCGAAACGATGTCGTGCGAGAGAACTTTGAGCTCGTGGATGACGATTCGATCGGTCACTTCGGGCCAACGGTCCCTGCTGGCGTTCGCTGAGTGCTCCGAGGCATTCGGAGGTGGAGCCGTCAAATTGGTCTTGCAGCCTCAATGGCCGTGCAATCGGCCCAATCGAACCGGTTCGCTTTCTCGTCCGCCCCCGAGATCTCACGACTGCTGCAAATTTCTTGTAAGACTCTGCAAAGCTGCGCGTAGAAGTCCTGAGCCGCCCCTTTGGCTTCAGCAAACACCACGAAACCATCTCTGGCTGGAGAACCACCATGACTCGGACTTACCTCTTCTCGACACTGTTTTTCCTCGCGTGCGGAACCGCTCAGGCACAATCAGATCACTATCCGGAAGTTATGTTCATTCTGGATTCCTCCGGCAGCATGGCCGCGCAGGTCGGTGGGAGGAGCAAAATCGACGCGGCGAAATCCGTCATGCACCAAATCGTTCCTGAGTTGAACGAGAACATTCGTGTTGGGTTGGCCGCGTATGGACATCGACGACCGGGCGACTGCAGCGACATTGAAGTCCTGGTTCCCGCCGGGAGTCAGGATCGCAAAGAACTTCTCCGGCACGTCGATCAATTGCAGCCGCGCGGACGGACGCCCATCTCGAAGGCGATTCTGTCTGTCGCTGAAATGCTGAAGCTCAAGGATGCCGAGACCACAATTGTTCTCGTCAGCGACGGCAAGGAAACATGCGGCGGCGACCCTTGTCGCGTTGTGCGAGAGCTGAAGTCCACCGGCGCGAAATTCATCGCTCACACGATTGGGTTCGGAGTGAACGCGGATACCGCCAAGCAGTTGCAGTGCATCGCGAAAGCGGGAGGTGGAACATACTTCTCTGCGGCGGATGGGAAACAACTACTTGCCGCACTGCAGACTGTCGTCGCCGAACTTGCCGAGAAAGTCCAGAAGGTGGATCCGGCAAAAATTCAACAGCGATCCGGCGCGACGGGCCTGGGGCACATTCGAGTTAGCATGCCACAGGGAGCCGAGATTAGTCTGCACAATCTGGTGATCGAATCGCCGCAGGCCAAGAAGGCGATCCGAACCGTTGATAAGCCAAAGTCGGATGGCAAGTATCCGCTGACCGTTGGCGACTACCGGGTGGTTCTGAATTTCGCGACGCCGAGTTTCGGGCGGCCAACGCGAACCGAATTGGGAGCCGTGCGGGTCAATCGTGGGCAGGTGACAGATTTGAAACTGGGGTCCATCTCGTTCAACATCGCAGCGGAACTTGAGACGCAAATCGCCGTCGACGAGGTTCTCATCGCCGACGCTGGTTCGAACAAAATCGTGACGACGGTTCGCAAGAACGGCAACACATACTTTCACTACAAGCCGAAGCCGATGGTGGCTGGCATCTACAACGTCCTGTTCCGCTACAGCATCAACCAGCGTCGAGGAGAACCGTCGCTCGCGGCGGCGAATGTGGTTGTGCAGCCCGGCAAGGACACGGTTGTGACGCTGGACAGCGGATTCCAGTTGAAGAAAGCGGCTGACGTGGTCGGCTGGGAACTGACCCCCGTGGTTCAACAGGATTCAACCGATGGCAAAGCTCAAGCCATCCGCCAGCAGGCGACCGTCGCGGTTCGGTACTCCAGCGGCTCGAAGCAACGACTGTTCTACCCGCACGTGATTCCTCCCGGCGTGTATGACCTCAACGTGATCCTGAAGGGTATGGACTCTCCCCTGCCCGCCGGTCAGGCGATTGAAATTCAACAAGGCAAGCTCATGAAGTTCGATGCGGGCTTGTAATCGCCGGAAGAACGACAGGGGCGGGTCTCCCGATTCTGTCCCTCACACCAGGACATAAAAGCAATCACAAAGGGGAATAGTCATGCGACTCCTTATCATCGTTTTCTTCACGCTGTCAGCAGTGTTATCCGCACAGGAACCGCCGAAGCCAATTCTCGGCACATCGAAAGATGGAAAGCACAGCGGCACCAATCATCAGGATGACGTCGCCAATGCCGCCATTCAAAACGTGCTCAACACCGACAGCTACACCGCCGAGCAAAAACAGCGACTCATCAAGAGCATTCGACTTGCTAACGCCCCCGACGCGCTCGAGGCTGCAATGAAGGACAGTAACTTGAAGATCGACAAGTCAGCGGTGTACTGGGGGCAGATGCAAATCTACGGCATCTTCGACACCACCGAGATTAGCGGCTGCTGGACTGACACGTCGCATCTCTCCGCCACGGTAAAAATCTACAAGCAGGGCCGCATGCTGATCGGCGAGATGCAGCCGCCCGGCAGCATCCCGCTGTATCACCACACTGGCCAACGATGCAATAACAGCGACCAGGGCCCGATGATCACCGATTCGAAAAGCGTGAAGATTCGGATGCTGGGCTACCTCGATCGTTCAGTCAAAACCGAAAATGACAAACAGGCCAAAGGTGAGAACACCAGAAAGGGTGGCTACTACTTCATGCTGGAACCCAACGACCGAACACGTTGGACACTGGCGAGTGGCGGCGACATAGGCACGACCAGCTTCCTGAGAGCGTATTTGCCCCACATGTATTCAAGCACAACATCGACTGGTGGCCTGAGTGGCATGTTCATCACGGAAAAGCAAATGCAGAGTAAGACTCCATTAACCTTCAGAGGCACGGTCACCGGTTCTGGCGCGAAGACAAAGGGAATCGTCGGTGTTCTGTTCTACCCGCGTTGGTTCGGCACGACACTGCCAGACAAGCTAAGCGTCGACTTTGCCAACGGTATCAATGACGAATACAAGAACGCCAACACCTCAGCAGTCCCTTAACTTCATCTTCAGCGATGTCCCGACCAAAACGCCTCCGAGTCCTCACGGACAACCGCGAAGGGAACAGGCACGGGACAGGCCCCTTCGTTGTTTGGTTCGTGAATACGACTGACCTGACCGCTTTGTGGTCTGACACTACTTCTTCAGCCTCGGCCACCCGCATGCTCGCATGGAAGATTCGGTTCGCCGGAATCTTGAATTCTCGCGACGAGTTTCCAGATGGCGGTGTGGCTTCATCACTGTAGAGACCGGGTACATAGGTAACAGGTGTTCGGACACATGGGTGGCGCTTCCGGTTAGATTCTTCCTCCATAAGGGGAGGATCAGAGATGGGCTGGAAGGAAAGCGATCGCGTGAGCGAACGACGCGAATTTTTGATGCTGGCAAGTCAACCGGAAGCCAACTTTGCGGCCTTGTGTCGCCGGTTCGGGATTTCCCGGAAGACAGGGTACAAGTGGCGGGATCGGTTGCCGGGCTGAAAGATGCATTGGTGCGTCCGGCACCGGGTATCCCCGACGATCATGGGGCTTACATGAAATCCATGATGGACATGATCGCCCTCGCTTTTTGGTCGGATAGCACGCGAGTGTGCACGTTCATGATGGATCACGGGCAGAGCAACCGGTACTTCAACTTCATTGATGGAGTGCAGGGAACCTGGCACGCGCTTTCGCATTGGAAAGATACGAGTGGAAAAACCGAAGACGACGATGGCAAGACATCGTGGTCATCGCGAGCCGAAAAGCGAGGCATGTATAACAAGGTCACCGAGTGGCACACGCAGCAGGTTGCGTATCTGCTGAAGCGGCTGTCAGACATCAAAGAGTCCGGCGATCGACTGCTGGACAATAGCATGATTGTCTATGGCTCCAGCCTGTCGGATGGTCACGAACACGAAGCGAAGAACCTGCCTCTGCTGCTCGCTGGCGGAGCCAGTGCTGGTATCAAACCTGGCCGACAACTGGGCGGTCGTAACAATACGTCGATGTCAGACCTGCACCTGGCCATGCTTCAGCGACTCGGCGTGAAGCAGGAACGACTCACAGACGGCGCTTCGGCGTTGAATCTTTCCTGATTCGGGTGTCGGTTAACGGCGCCGGCCCATGAAGTTCTAGTAGGTCAGGAGGGCGAGTTGGTGGATCTTCCAGCACTCTATCTTTTAGGGGCGTTTCCCGAGGCCGGATGGTTCTTCGCGGTTTGGGCCCGCCGGACCGTCAATCTCGCACTCTCTGGCTGCCCGGACACCTTAGATGAGTCAAGGAGGAGGATGCCTATGGGCCGCGGGCAAGCTGTTGGTGAGCGCCGCGGTGAGCAGACCGTTCAAGGGGTAAGAGAATCTGGGCCGGTGATGCTCGGAAGAGATGCTACCCGCTGATAGCGCTGTGTTGTTCTATGCATGACTCGGTTCCCGATCACGGGCAGGCGGTCGAATTTATAGTTGCTGTGGCGAGCCGGTGACGTCACTCGAAATCGCAACCGCGCTTTGCCCTCGTCTCTGCGATCTGAACAGTTTCACCACCGAAATAGTTGATCGAGGAGATCCTGACCGCGACGAAGATCGAGTGGTTGCCTCATAAACCTCTGGGCCCTTTTGAAGACTGCTTGAACCCCAACCGACCGGAGTGCAGATTCGGGTGCTCTCACGCTGGCAGGATTTGGTGTAACGCCGCTGCGTTGTGCTAGACAGGCGGCGGAAACGCTGAATTACCGAGAAAATACTGGAGAGAAGTTGTGCCTTACCAAGCAGAAGCCAGCAGCGTCCTACTTCATCGAACAGACAACCTCAAAGACTGGAAACGAGCCAACCCCGGACAGTGGTTCATTGGCGTCGTCAACACAAGAACGCGGGCCGTTTTTCTGGTACCAGTCAACGTGTTTGAAGGACGCGGAGGCTTGAATCAGGAGACTATCAACAATGCAAACATGCGTGGAATAAATCGGTACGCATCTGGCGCTCCGGGTGAACGCACGGGAGAGAACCTTGTGCCCTTCGACAGTACTCGTGGGCCGGGTGGGAACTGGCTGGAGGGGCGTCCGAACGGACAGACGCATCATACGGCTGTCGCACTCAAGTACGGGCAGGAGCCCGCTGAGTGCCTCGGTTTTACGTTGATCAAAGTCGCCCTTGAACACTTCGCCCAAATGAAGTGCGGATCGAATAGCCTCAATCAAACGAAGCCAGACCATACGATAAACCATAGCTTTTCACGCAGCACCCGAGATGGCACGGACTTTTCTCCAGGTTCGGCTCAGGTTCCACCTCAATGGATCGACGCACTCCTCGACTACTTCAAAGGTGGCCCTTTCGATTTGAAGCACATCGTGAAGTCGAATGACTAACAGGAGGGCTGACACTACTTCTTCAGCCTCGGCCACCCGCATGCTCGCAAGGAAGATTCGAGACCATGTTCGGTGGCGGTGGCCTCCGCCCATGTCGCCGAACCGAACGGGGCACCCCGGTTCACGCTGTTTCGGACGGCATCGAGTTCTGCGTGAGTGAGCGGCCTGTTGACAGTTTGACGCCAGTCTCGGGAGAGTTGTAGTGGTCCGGGCACGATGCGGTCCGGAGGCTGCTTGTCTCGTTGTAGTTTGAGACTCGTCCATGGCCAGAGTTCAGCTCGCTCGACAGGGTTCGCTCGGAGCGTGTTACGTTCGACATATCGAAGCACGGTATAGTAGCTCTCGTCATCCTCGATGGGGAACGCATTGAAGCGGGCCTGCCAGACATGCCCTGAGGTTCCCCAGTGCCGATGGTATCTGCGGACATGCGAGGTCATCAGACCGACTGAGATCCCCATCACCGTGTGGCCAGAGCACCAGGTGAAAATGGTTCGGCATCAAGCAACGCCCTGTCACTCGCAGCGGCAGCGGTTCGCACGCTTCACCGATTAGACCGAGAAACGCCTGTTAGTCTTCTTCCTTGGTTCGGTTCTCCATTTTTCTTGGTTTCCGTGGGTTTGAGCACGTGGAGAAGCATCCCGCGCAAGCGAGGGCATGCCACCCAGCCTCCCAAGTTTCGGACAATGCCACCCCGCCGTGAAAGATGTCACGCCTACTGGTTTGGTTTGGGGTGTGGATCAGGTCGAGGGGACCGCCGCAGTGGCCTCAAACGGCCGGTGGGAACCGGCCCTACTCGCTACTCCCCAACGGTGTTCTTGATGCTGGCGAACGAAGGGATTGTGTCGCGGTCGCCGCAGGCCCAATGTCTTGGGTACACCTCCCTCCTGCACCCATCTGTGGAAGCTGGACCCTTGCCAATCGGCGGGACACTTCACGTGTCCGTGTTTCACTGGGTTGAAGTGGATGTAATCGAAGTGGCTTTCGAAGTCGTCTTCCTCTTCGATTGTGTGTTCCCAGAACTTTGGTTGCCGAACGCCACGCCGTCCGTCGTTCTTCCTTCCCCGTGAGACGTGAACTTCAGAACCACCTGCGGCCAGCCACCTCTGTGTGAATTGCGTTTTGATCTATTGCCAGCGGCCGGAGTAGTTCGCGTCACCTTGCGGCATACACCAGATGGTATGGAGATGATCGGGAAGCAATACGATTGCTCGGATCTCGAAGGGATGCGACCGTTGGCATTCACGGAGCACGTTCCGGAGGATCGTTCTCGCGTTTTCCGAGTCGAAGATCGGTCACGACAATAAAGAAATAAGTTCCACCGGGCACCACGTCCCGTCTCCAATTTGGCATTCCACAATGATACTGATCGGGATTTGAAACCCGTAGGGCCGGTTCCACCGGCCGAACATCCACCCGGGTCACAAACGGCCGGTGGGAACCGGCCCTACTTTCAATGCGCATCAGGGATATACGACGTCACGATTCACTGTGCATCCTGGTAGTGCTGACTGCATATCAGTAGCGCCCTCTGACGTGATTCTGGTTCGCCTCAAGTGAACAGAACGCAACTGCGGGATTTTTGCAAAATACGGCACGGAGGCATCAGTGACAGAAACACCATCGAGCGTGAGGTGTGTTAGCGAAGGAACCTTTGCCAGATGGCGAATGCCTTGATCGGTCAGTTGAAGGCCTCCGAGGTAAAGAGTTTGAAGCCTGCCAAGCCTTTGAAGGTGTTGGAGTCCAGAATCTGAAACGAAGGGACTCGAAATTGAAAGCCGCCGTAGCTCACCAAACCTGCGGAGAAATTCCAGATCACTATCGTCAACAGGAATATCCACAAGGTCCAGCATGCGCAGACGACTCATGCCGGTGAGGCTGCGCAAACCGTGGCCCGTGATCGCTGTCGAAGTAATGTCCAGTTTTTCTATCTCGTTAACACCCTGGAGATGCTTTAGTCCTGCATCGGTAATTGAAGTTCCAGCAATGTCCAACTGCTTGAGTTCAGGAAAAGCTGCCAGCAATCGGAGGTCTGAATCTACGAGCTCGCGTGGTGCAAATCCCAGGTCAGACAACCCAACCGGCTCGTAGAAGTGAACGCCATCAAGCCCACCGGACGAGTCCAGATCAACCAATGCGTGCAATTCGCGAATTGCAAGAAGACTCTTCTCACGGGATAGCAAGGAAGCGGAACGATTCCCGTCTGGATCCACTAGTTCAGTTGTACTTGCCAACTCGTCAGTGGGCGCCAGATCGGCGGCCTTAGGCGCTCGTTTCGAGACGATCGCGGTGACTACAACGGCAGACAAAGCCATCAAGACAGCAGCGAGAATCCAAGTCAACCAGGGTTTCATCCGTTGCTCCATCGACTATCACTACTACGCTTCGGGGCGAATGTCAAACATCACCGGACGCGGGCCAGTTGACGGCTGCTCCGCATGATGAGCCGCGCAGGGCACGGTTCCGATCTACAGTACATCGTCGTTCGGAGGCTTGACGCAGAACAGCAGATGTCCCCATTCCAACCTGCTGGGTTGACCGTTCGGTGTCGTTGGCGACAACGCGACAACGAGAGTCAAAGAGACGGTTCCTGACACACTCCCGACCACCCCTTATTGCTCCCCCCCAACGAATTCCGAAAGCAGTCGCGCAGTTGTGCAAGGTTGCAGGCGGTGACAGAATTAGCCGTGTGCAATGCTCTCGGAA
>JBGCDN010000766.1:0-2834 GCA_045105495.1 Planctomycetaceae bacterium | reverse complement strand
TACCCGGAGACGGTTCATTCGAACCCGCCACTGCTTCAACCTGGAGACCATCTTCCAGGGAATGCACAGGCCTGATCAGTTGGTGTTTGATTCGCTGTCAGCTCGCTCGCGATTGGCATCCTCGCGGGCGTCGTTTCTTCGCGTCTACGCAGCAGATGCAACCGTTCGCTTCGAACGCGCGATGAGGTACTTGACGCAAAGGCAACTGACTGGGAACACGGTGAATGGCGAGAAGAGTACTTTCATGCGCGCCCTGAACTGAAAGTTGCGTGAAAGCGCTGAGTTAGGAGAACCAAAGTACGCGAGCGATACGGCCGCGATAGTCGAAATTCCAACGGCTCCGAACAGCATACCGTAGATTGCTCCGAGTGACGCTGTCGTGGTCACTGTCGGATCCAGCGCGCAGAGAGTCCCGCCAAGACTGCCAAGCGGGATGCCTACCAGAAAGCCTGCGAGCGGTGGGAAAAACGTTGGCAGCGAGTTCGCGATCAGCAGTTCTTCGTATTCTGCACTGAGAAATCCATCGTTTACGAATCTATCGTTGTGCTCCAGTTGTGCGAGCCGAGCATCGATTTCCGGATCCGAAGAGAAGCGTTCGTGCCACGCGAATACAGCGGGTGAAAAGAATCCGACCAAGCGCCATCCGCAGGTGCCGACAATGACACCGACCGCCAGCCAGCCACAGGCGGAGTACCCATCTCGATCGCATAGAAGAACGGCACCGGCGACGAACGCGGCCCATAGGAACCAGGTCAGCGTCCACCACCTCGGTGTTGGAGTCTGCTGTGCGTCGAAGATGACAAGTGGTGGTTGGGTGTGTGAGACGGTCATTCAGTTTGCTCGATTGACGCCACTCCGTAGTGGATCTTGCGAAAGATTCTTACCAATAGCACGAACGCAGAAATGCAAGCTTCGTAGAAGGGCTGTAGTCGATGGTGTAGTGAGCTCCATTGCCCGCAACGGGACTCTGGTACTTTACAGAGTCACTCGGAAGGGACCGGTTGAACTTGCCGCACCACTGCTTGAAGTCATCAGGATCAGATGCAGTCTGGCCGTCGTTGCTCGGGCGCGGTCTGTTTGACTGTTCACCGTGCCTCGCCCAAAACTCGCTGTGCCAGGCTTCGAAGTCTTCCTGACTGACGGTGAAGCGTGCTCGATATCCGTTGCCGCCATATTGTTTGAACACGGTAATGTCAGTGGCGGGTGGCGGCATGTATCGTTCGACGCGGAAGTCACGAATCGCGCCGAAGTCGTCGTAATGAAATGTGCCGAATCGAAGGTTGTCTACGGCGTATGAGGTCGCGATACACGACGGCACAAATAGAAGAATCGGAAGGCAGAGAGCGACAATAGTCGACTTGGCCGGCTTCCACTCTCGACGCCAACCGAACCAGAACAAACAAATGCCCAGTGCGATCATCAATGCGACCGTAATCTGGAACGGCAGTATGAACGGCCATAGCATCGTGATGCCCCTCATTCGCCGGGATTGGAAGTCAGCAGAGGTCGTTGACGCTCTTAAATGATCTGAGGTGCTTTCCTGCGTTCGCCGTGCATGGTGGTACAAAAAAGGAAAGCACGCTCGGGCGTCTGAGTGGTCCCTACTGGACTCGAACCAGTGACCTTTCGGATGTGAACCGAACGCTCTAACCAACTGAGCCAAGGGACCGTGGAATATATCGTACCTCACTTGCCGGGATGCTCAAGCAGCTTGTCGCCAACTGCTGTTTCGTTGACGGGGTTAATCTTGGCGAAAGTCCTGGCTGTCCAAATTAGGAGAACCGAGAACCGTTAGCTCGTCATAATCGACAGCGATTTGGAATCGGATACGGCTTTGCAGATTCAAGTTGTTCAAGTCGCTGTCGTCGGATGCAACGTTCCGTGTGGCTGGTACTATGTACGGCTCGGAAAGGGGCGAGATTGCAAATGTCGGGGCCAAAAGAATCGGGTGACCTTCTTGCGATGCAGGCAGAAAGCTGGCACGCAGGTGAATGCTCTCCGGTAGAGAAACTTCGCGAACAACACGCTGTTGAGAATCGTGATGTTCTGCTGGATCTCATCTACAGCGAAGTGTTGCTGCGTGAAGAGAAGGGCCAGTCACCTGATGTTGAGGAATATGTCGTTCGGTTTCCGGCTCTTGCGGAAGAGATCAAGCGGCAGTTCGTCGTGCATTCCGGATTCGCCGAGGTTGATTCTACGTTGAAGCCGGACTCAACGTTTGACGATGTGGAGTCTGGCCATGATCCAACGCCGATGAGTCGCATCAACATCCCGGGGTTCGAGCTGCTCGAGGTCATTGGGCGAGGCGGTACCGCTGTTGCCTACCGGGCACACGACGAGACTTTGAACCGGACTGTTGCAGTGAAGCTGCTGGCTGGCATTGATGCGTCTGGTCCGGGGCGACGTCAACAGTTGATGAAGGAAGCTGAGGCAGCAGCCTCGCTGTCTCACCCGTCCATCGTGCGGATTTATCAGATTGGTGAAACGGCCGATGGCGTTCCGTTCCTGGTGATGGATTATCTCAGTGGCGGCTCGGTGGCGACCTTGATGAAAGACGGTCCGCTGGACGGGGATCGGGCGGTGTCGATTATTCTGGAGGTTGCCAAAGCGATTGGCTACGCCCACAGTTGTGGGGTGATCCATCGGGACTTGAAGCCGGGCAACATTCTGCTTGATGAAGAAGGAAAGCCATACGTCTGCGATTTTGGACTCGCCAGGAAGTTGGATCCGAACGAAACCCGGCAGTCCACCAACATTGTTGGTACGCCAGCATACATGCCGCCAGAACAAGCTCGAGGCGAGTCTGTCGACGAGCGGGCTGACGTCTACTCGCT
>JBGCDN010000765.1:0-4917 GCA_045105495.1 Planctomycetaceae bacterium | reverse complement strand
TTGTCGAGATCGATTCGCAGATTGGTCGCGGTGGCCAGTTCAGTCGCCAGCTGTTGAAGCTGAACCATTTGAATCTTAATTCCGTCGCCGTCTAGCCCAACCAGTGGACTCTCGGCTCGCAAACGAACGTGCTCGGCCCGCGCCTGAACCAATTCTTCGCTGAGTTCTTTTTCTCGACGGACGATCGCTGCAACAGATTCCGAACTGCGTTCTTCATCAACCGTCCGCACGTAGTCCGCGTACGTTTCGACAATCGCTCCGACCAACTCGTCAGCCTGTTCGGGAACCGCGTCGCGGACCGTCACGCTCATGACGTCCGTATCGTCCATCGGACTGACTTTGACGTTTTCCAAAAGCTCGTCGACCGGCTGATCGATCGAACGTCCAAGCTTCTCCAATGCGGCCGTCAGAATCTTTGCGCTTCCCATGATCTCAGCCTGAGTCGCGAGGAAGTACCGCTCGTCTGCAGCTTTGCGCAGCTCTGTTGAACTGTGTCGGCGAACCACCAACAGCTTGGCCTCCGACTGATACACGGGAGACGCCGTAAGGGTGTATGCAGCACCGCATAGGACCGCAGTCAGCGTGAGAAACAGCACTGTCCATTTGCGGGACCAAAGAATGGTCAAGTCGAAATTCTGCATCAGAGAGCCGGAGTGAGAGAAATGCAGTATCTGGGAAGCCTGCAGCGATTAAATTGAGAAAATTGGGCAGGTTATATTGCAATTCCCGGTTGTATCAGAAAACTAGGCCCCAAACATCCTATTTAGTCTAAATTTACCATGCCTTATCCTCAGCTCACAGGCTCGCATTTGCGCTTGGTCGAAGAGCTGACGGCGCGGTCCCGATCCAAATCGGCTCCTTCTCGGCACTACGACAAGATCAAACGAGCCATCGATCTCGCCATCTGCATCGCGTGTCTGCCCTTCGCCCTTGTGCTAATGGGGCTCGTGGCACTTGCGGTCCTGATCATCGATGGCCGGCCTGTTTTCCTCGTGCAGCCTCGGACTGGCTTGGGAGGAGTTCGCTTTCCGCTGCTGAAGTTCCGAACAATGGTTCGCAACGCCGGCGAGTTGAAGAAGCAGTTGCTGCATCTCAACGAGCTAACGCTTCCGGATTTCAAAATCAGCAACGACCCACGAATGACAAAGCTCGGCAGGATTCTCCGTAAGACGAGTCTCGATGAACTGCCGCAAATCCTCAATGTAATCCGTGGCGAAATGAGTCTTGTCGGGCCACGTCCAACCTCTTTCGCAGAGGAAACTTACAAACTCTGGCAGACTGAACGACTGGAAGTTCTTCCCGGCATCACCGGCCTTTGGCAGGTCAATGGCCGCGCGGAGCTGGACTTCGAAGACCGCGCGCGGCTTGACATCCAATACGTCGCTTCACGGAGCCTTGCCCTGGACATGTTCATTCTTGTCCAAACCGTACCCGCCGTCTTGTCCAGTCGCGGGGCGAGCTAATGTTGTTGATTGGTTTACATCGTGTTTGATCTTCGTTTCTGGACAGTCGTACTGATCGGTTGGCTATGCATCGTCACCAACATCGATCGCATGGTTGCGATCGGGGAGATTTCGCTCTTCGAACGAGTGGCTCCGGTCGTTATCTGTCTTGTGCTTTTACTAACCGGTGTCTCACGAGGGCGTCTCTGGATCTACGCCGCAGCAACACTCGTTGCACCGCTGGTTCGTAGCCTGACTGGCGAAGAGATATTGGGAACCGGCTTCGCCTTCATGGTTGTTGAGACCTGTATCCTGGTTGTCACGGTAGGCCTGACAGACAAGCTACTCAGCAGCATTGGCGAACTCCGCACCGTAGCCGAAGACGCCGTTACGATTCAGCTCGGGGCCGAGCTATTCGAATCTGGCCGTGGCGAGCAGGGACTTCAAGAGGAGATGTCCAGGGCTCGCCGATTCGAACGGCCACTCACAATGATCACCGTTTCTGCCAAAGGGCAACGACGGCAGCAAGAGCTTCACCAGTTGCTCGTGAAGGCTCAGCGAGAAGTCATTGACCGCTATGTCGAAGGGCGTTTGTATCGACTGCTGCAGCAGAAAGTCCGCGATTGCGACATCGTCACGCGGCAAAACGGACAATTCCTGATCCTGATGCCAGAGACGGATCGCCAGTTCGCTCAGACAATTCTTGAACGTGTTCAGGAAGCAGCGATGGACGAAATTGGGCTGACCGTAAACGCCGGAATTGCAGCGTTTCCGGCGGAAGAGCGAACACTGTTTGGCTTGCTTGACCGGGCATCCAGCGAAATGGACGCAAACTTGTTGAGTTCGCCTCCGCGGACACCTAAGTAATACCTATTCCGGGCCTGTTGACCGCTTCACGAATGGTTTGTGAAGCACCAACCAACGTCCTTGCTGGCCTAAAAGAATGATCTCACTCACGCGAAAATCCAACAGGTGGACGACCGCATGAGTATCCTTGTCGAAGACTCGGCAGGACGCCAACTCGATCTTCTCACGGACGTGCAGCCGCGAACAAAACCGATGAAGCTTGCTTACATCGTAAGCCGCTTTCCAAAGCCCACAGAGACATTCATCCTCTCTGAACTGGAAGCTCTGCGGGCACGTGATGTTCGAGTCGAAGTGTTTTCGCTGTTGGACAAACAACATGCGACCAACCGAGGTGGTTCGTCGCTTCGACAGAAGTTTGTCGACCTTGTACGACCAGCAAAGGTCGATCCACCACAACACGCCGATGCTGTCCGCTGGCAAAGCCGCGCGCACTATTCGCCGTTGTTCAGCTTGCAGGTTTTGCTGTCGCAATTCGCCTTTTTGATTCGTCATCCAATCCGATACACGCGAGCCTTGGTGTCTCTGATTGCAAGGTGTTCCGGTAGCCTCCGGTACCTCTCCAGCGGTCTGCTTCTGTTCCCCCGCATTGTCCTCATCGCGCGGCAGCTGCAGCAGATGCGCGTGACTCATATTCACGCTCACTTTGCGAACAACCCAGCGGCTGCAGCTTTCATTATTCATCGCCTAACGGAGTTACCGTACAGCTTCACCGCACATGGGTCGGACCTGCATCGTGATCATCACATGTTGAAGCAGAAGGTTCGCGATGCGGCGTTTGTGGTTTGCATTAGCGAGTTCAATCGAGACTGGGCGTTACGTCGATCTGACATTTCATTCGAAGACAAAGTCAAAGTCATTCATTGCGGCGTAGACACTCAGACGTTCAAGCCACGTACGGGCCAGCCGTCTGAATTTACTCGCGTCCTGCAAATCGGAACGCTGCACGAAGTAAAAGGCCAAAGCATCCTGCTTGAAGCCTGCGCGGAATTGAAGAGACAGGATGTTCGCGTCGATTGTCACTTTGTGGGCAGCGGCCCGGATCGCGATCTGCTGGAACAGTTGGCTAAGTCACTGGAGATTACTGACCGCGTGATCTTCCATGGATACCAGACGCCGCGAGACATTCGTTCGCATCTGGCGAATGCAGACATCCTCGCCTGCCCGAGTGTCGAATCTTCCGACGGGCGTCGTGAAGGCATTCCCGTTGTTCTCATGGAAGCAATGGCATCTGGTGTACCCGTAATTGCCAGCAGTTTGTCCGGAATCCCGGAGCTTGTGGACAATGAAGTGGAGGGGCTGCTGTTCAAGCCCGGAAGCAGCCGAGAACTCGCGAATGGCCTTCGCTTCTTGAGTGAGAACCCAACAAAGGCTCAGGACTTCGCTGAAGCAGCGAGAACCAAAGTACTGCAGGAATTCGATCGCGACCAAAACATTGAGGCTCTCATCGACCTGTTCGAGGAGACCACAACATGTTGATCGCGCAGATGTTGATTGCTATTAGCGTGGCTGTTCTGGCCTGGGTCTTTGTTGGCTATCCACTTTTCGTCCTGACACGTGGCCGGTTTCTTAAACGCTCTTACGAAACCAGTGAGGAAACTCCGTCGATTTCCGTGATTGTGGCTGCTTACAACGAAGCGGAATCCATCGGGGATCGAATTCGAAATCTTCTTTCACTCGACTACCCGGAAAGCCAATTGCAAATTGTCGTCGCCTCGGACGGTTCCAGTGACGACACCGTTTCCATTGCCAGAGGGTTCGAACCGCACAGCATTACGGTGCTGGATCTTCCACGGGCTGGAAAAATTCCAGCCGTGAATACGGCGATCCAGCATGCGACTGGCGAGTTTGTTGTGATGACAGACGCGAACAGCCATTTCGAACCGGGCACCTTGCGAGCTCTCATGCGGCCCTTCGCGGATTCATCTGTCGGCGGGGTAGCAGGGAACCAGGTCTACGCAAAGAACAAGCCAGACACAGATGCCGAGGGCGAACAGCTTTACTGGAACCTTGACCGACGGCTCAAACAAGCACTCAGTAACACATGGAGCGTTGTGTCGGCCACTGGCGCCGTGTACGCCATTCGACGTTCGCTGGTTCCAAAGATTCCATCCGCAGTAACGGACGACTTCTACATTTCGACCAACGTGATCGCGACCGGCCATCGGCTGGTCTTCGCACCAGACGCGATTGCAATTGAACCCACTGCCGAAAAAACCACCGGTGAATTCGCTCGGAAAGTCCGCGTCATCACTCGTGGCTTTCGAGCTCTCTGGGAGCGGCGAACGCTGTTCAATCCGCTTCGGACGGGACTCTATGCCGTCGACTTACTGACGTACAAATTCCTGAAACGACTGGTGTCGATCCCGCTCTTGGTGAGCTTCATCTGTTCGGGCATCTTGGCGATCGAATCGAAGCTGTTTCTCGCTGGGTTCTGCCTCCAAGCCATCGGCTATGGCATCGCCATCGTGGGTTGGATACTCGCCGGGACGGCCATTGGTCGGTTCCGTCCAATCTCCATTGCCGCATACGTTGGCATGGTCAACATCGCTGCCCTTCGAGCGCTCTGGAATTCGTTGGTCGGACGGCGCATCGACCGATGGGAACCGCA
>JBGCDN010000764.1:0-3580 GCA_045105495.1 Planctomycetaceae bacterium | reverse complement strand
TTGACGTTCCGGACTGTCTTTTGGCTTCGAGTCGCCTTGCTTCGAAGCACCATGTTTGAGCGGTTCAGAAACTTAAAAGAACGCAACCGCCATCTCTTCCCACGTTTGATCAACCCATGTGACCCATTGCTTCGGATCAGGATTGAAGGGGTTGCCGGCAGAGTTGTCGAATGTCACATCGAAGTGCAACTTCTCGACGTCGTTGAGTGGAATTGGTTCAGCCAGTTGGTACGTGTGCTGCCAATTGAAGTCGTAGCTTGGAACGCTTAACAGCGTTTGCTTCGCGGCCGCGTCGGTGTAGAGCTGGAAGCCTTTTCCTCGGTAATGCATGTGCGGCGTTATGCCAAGCAGCCGACCATGTTCCGGCAACCAATTCACTTTCGCGCGGACTTTGTGGTTTGCTGCATCGGGTGGAATTTCAAATTCCTGATCGATCCCAACCAACGTGTAACACTCGTGCGTCACATCTTTCTCTTCGGCAAACACAAGCCCCACCTTCGAGATATCCGGAGTCTCAACACCGGTCGGCGTGTAGTGCATTTGAAACACCAACTTCGAACCGGCTGGAACCTTTCTCGCATGAGCGGGTGGAAGATCAACCAGCCTTTGGCCCGGAACGTACGCAGTTAGCCAGCCTACACCGCGAAAACGCTCACCATCCGGCGGCCGGACAAACACAATAATGTGATGCACCACTGATCGCGCGCCTGGAATGGCCTGTGCTGCTGAGATCCATTTGTCTTCCGTGAAGCCCGGATCGACCACAAAATACTGGTACTCGACCGTTCCGTCTGCAGGAACAACGTAGGGCCGATTTCTCATCGGGAGGATAACGTCTGGTTCCTTCGAAAGGCTCCAGCCTTGAACATACTCCAGCCGTTCAGGCATATCTGCCTGGTCGCCCTTAGGTGTTCCTGCTGCGATCCAATCACGAAGAATTTGCTTGTCAGACTCCGGCATCTCGCGCGCGTTTGCGAAGTGACCGAACTTTGGGTCAGCGTGCCACGGCGGCATTCGACTGTTGTCAATCACTTCCATCATCGTGTCCGCCCAACCAACGACCTCGTCAAAGTCTTCCAGAGCAAACGGGCCAATCTCTCCCTGCCGATGACATTCAACACAGTGCTTCGCCAAAATCCGGCTAACCTGTTTCGTGTAGGTAATCCCCTTTGGGTTCGGCTTCGGTTTGCGAACTCGGCCAATCAGACAACCTGTGGCTTCTGTCGTCGGAACCGAAACCGTTCTCCCAGACAGATGCTCTTTCAACGCGATCCGCAAATGCTGTCGTTTTGGTGCCGACTTACTCACACCCGGCGCGTACTGGTCGTCGATGGCGCCGTGGTAGATGACGTTGAGTTCGGAATCGAGGACGAAAACTTCGGGAGTTCGTTTTGCCGAATAGCGATCGGCAATCTGGTTGCCCTCGTCATTGATGACTGGGAACCGAATTTTCAATTGCTGAACGTATTCCGCAATCTCTTCCTTCGAGTCTTGTCGGTTGCTGTTGATGCCAACGAACTGAACCTTCTGCCCGGCGAACTCTGATGCGAGTTCCGAAAGGCGCGGGCCGTACAGGCGGGCCATCGGACATTCGGTTCCAAGAAAACAAACGACCGTAGCGTTGTTCTGGCCGGACTCGATGACAATTGGTTTCTCGTCGATGGATTTCGTCTGAACCGTCAAGTCGCCTATTGGGAGTGCAAGACTTGCGGAGAGTATCAGCGATAACATGGGCGGACGGTCCCAGAGAACAGGCAGATGGTTGGATCTCTTTCGCGGATTATTGCCAGATGTTGGCCAGATTCCATAAGGCCGCCAGACGGTAGGGAATTTGTTGAGCCTTTTCGGCCTGAACTGCGGGCGATTCTACCCATTTGAAACCGGTAGTTTTTGCCGAACCGCGACAGGATCTGCAGGCTGCATGAGTCAAACCGGTACCGATCTGACTCGTGCCTAAGGACAAGCGGCTTTGGGAAATGCCCGGGACTCTCGGGTTCGATACTGCCCATTAGGGTCGGTACAAACGGGGCAACATCGATGCGGCGAAGAGAAAAATCAGGCACGGCAAATGAGATTCAAAGTCTCGAACCCAAAGCCCTACTCTGCATGACGACGTCTCTTAGCGGCGACGGCACGTTACTTGTCGAAGGCAGCAGCGACGACGACTTTATCAGTGTGTCGTCCTCCGGAACCAACATCATGGTTCAGTGCCAGACACAGGCCGAGAGCTTCCCGGGAGCAGATGTTGCATTCATTCGAATGCTCGGGCACGACGGAAACGATGTTCTCGACTTCAGTGAACTGAACGGTGTCGATGGTGAAGCACTTGGCGGAATTGGTGACGATACACTGACCGGTCAGACCTTCGACATCTTTGGAGAAGAGGGCAATGACACGATCTTATTGTCCGATCCGGCGGGCGTGGTTGAAGGTGGTCCTGGAAATGACGCCATCGACGGCAGCCCTGTCGCCGAGATCCTGAATGGCGGCACAGGCGACGACACCATCGATGGCAGCGGTGGTAACGACACTCTGATAGGTGGCGAAGGGGCCGATGTTCTCAAAGGCGGCGGCGGGGCCGATTCGCTGGTCGGCGGAATTGGAAACGACACACTTCAGGGTGGGAAAGGCAACGACACCCTCGAAGGCATTGCTGACGGTCAGACTTCAACGACAGACATCGACTCGTTGATCGGTGGCGCGTCGAACGATCGGCTTTCTATTCAATCATCAGCCGGGGGTTTTGCTGACGGTTGCGATGGTAACGACACAATCGAAGGCGGGTCAGGAGACGACACGCTCGAAGGCGACTTTGGGAACGACAGCATCGTTGGCTCAGCAGGTAACGACAGCATTACCGGCGGAGGCGACGACGACACGATACTCGGCAGTCTTGGAAGTGACACAGTTTCCGGCGGCGGTGGTGACGACTTCCTCAACGGTGGCGGCGATGGCGATCAGCTCTCGGGCGGTTCCGGCAATGATGTGATTCTTGGACAGGCCGCTAACGACACATTGAACGGCGGGACAGGAAGAGACTTTCTTGTCGGCGGTACGGGTGCAGACGAGATAGATGGCGGCGGTAGCGGTGACTTGTTGTTGGCTGGTTCAGCCAGCAGCCTCGCCTCAACCTGGCCTGCAATCATGAAAGAGTGGACGTCGGAAAGGACATACACCGAACGAGTGGGGAATCTACGTGACGGTTCAGGAACAGCCGATCGAGCAAACGGCGATGTGTTCCTCGTCGCGAAGGATACGGTGACAGATGACGCTGGCGCGGATTCCCTTACCGGCGGGACGGCCACGGACTGGTTCTTTGGAAACTCTAAAATCGACATCCTCAAGGACAGAACCGACACCGAGTTTCTGGACGATCTCGCGTAAGCGATCCCACACTGTCGACGTACTGATTGCGAAGCCTTGCTTGTGAATGATACGTTCTGAATCAGAAGGCTTCGTCCACAGACGGCGCCGCCTGTGTTCTGCACCGTTGCATCCAAAGACGTATCTCGCTCGCTGATCGTTGCTCATGACTTCCATTGAATCAGCTTACGATCCCGAGGCATTTCGCCGGCAAGCT
>JBGCDN010000763.1:0-5244 GCA_045105495.1 Planctomycetaceae bacterium | reverse complement strand
ACACTGTTTAAACGAGTGGATAAACGCACTCACACTTTCGAAACCGAGAGAATAAGCGACGCTTGTTACAGATTCGTTGTCGCCAAGTAACTCGATCGCACGATGCATCCGGACCTGGTGGCGCCACTTTGACACGGACGTACCGATCTCTTGGGGGAAGAGTCTCTGCAGAGTTCGCAGGCTGGTGCAACATTGGTTGGCGATTCGGCTGAGTGATTCTGTGCTGTCGGGATTGTCCAGGATGTACGACGCAAATCGACGTGCGCGAGGGTCTCTGGGGACTCGTAGTTCTGAGTTCACCGGTCTCAGAGCGGAGAGCTGTTGACGGAAGAAGCGAATGAGCGTGCGGTCAACCGTGCTCTCACCATGGACAATGCCGCGATTGCAAACGTGGTTGATCAACTCGTGAAACAGCGACGTGATGTCTAACACTTCGCAGTCGCGCGATCGGGTCTTTGTCTTCGTCGGGACGTAAACGGTTCTCAGGAACACGCGGCCGTGCATTTCAATCTGATGCTCTCGACCAGCCGGAACCCAGATCGCTCGACGCGAAGGCACAACCCAGCGCGTATTCCCAGCAGCAACTGTCATCGCACCTTTGGTGGCATAAATCAGTTGGGCCCAATCGTGCGCATGCCAGTCAATACAATGCCCGGGCGAAAATTTCGCTGAGAGGCTGCGAAGGGATGATTGGCGTGTTTGCAACATAATATGTCACAGTATCGCAAGTACGCCGCAGCACCAAACACTATCTTTGGACCTGAAATCAACTTCCGAGACGAAACCGAGCCGCCCATGCACGCAAACAACGTCTGTCACTTCGCCATTCACGCCGACGACGTCGAGCGAGCCAAGACCTTCTATGCCGACGTATTTGGCTGGCGATTTGAAGAGTGGGGTCCGCCCGAATTCTATCTAATCCACACCGGACCAGACGACTCCACCGGAATCCGCGGGGCTTTGCAGCAGCGGCAACAGCCGGTTGGAACCGGCTTCAACGGCTACGAATGTTCGATCTCCGTTGCCGATGTCACGAAGACCGCAGAGTCGATCGTCCAGCACGGTGGGACGATCGTCTACGAGGAAGTCGAAATCCCAACCGTCGGTCGCATCGTCAAGTTCGCCGATACCGAAGGCAACACTGCCTGCGTGATTCAGTATGCGGAAGGCGTGATGTAGCGGATAGCTTTGACGGCCTGTCGATCTGCTAAGCCGTAGGCGGACGCGCCGCATCCAACGGCGAAGCAGGTCCATGACTTGGGTAGCCGCTATACTACGCTCATGACCAACTCTGAAGCCGAACTGAAACTGCAGGAACTACTTGCAGACCGTCCCGATGACGTCGTCGACATCGCGCTCGCTGCGCGGTCGGCGGTTCGTAAGGCTGCTGGTTCATGCAGTGAACTCGTGTATGCGACCTACGCGATTTCTTCGGTTCATACTTTCACAGGGAAGCTTGGGCAGGCGTTTATTCACATCGCAACTTACACGAATCATGTGAACCTTGGATTCAATCGCGGAGTGGAACTTAGTGATCCTGACGATTTGCTAACGGGAACCGGAAAGCTAATCCGACACGTCCGACTGAACGCCGTGTCCGACCTGCAGAAAAAGCCGATCAAGGATCTGATCAAGGCCGCCGCCCAACAGGGAAGAGAACTTGCGGAATCGAAACAGACTCCTGCGAGCCCCGTGATACGTCTCGTTTGAAAGCGGTGCCGGAACCAATCATGACTCAGAGCTTCAATCCTTACGAAGTCACGTTTGACGAAACTGCACCCACGCCGACGCAACTGAACTACGTTCGCAACATTAGAGCAATCTCGTCACTTTATGTGTTCATGGGCCTTGTTGCAGTCATCGCAGGCCTGGCAATGCTTAGCAGTGGGCCGAGGTGGCTTGGAGGTTTCTTTCTGGTCAGTGGCAGTCTGGCTACCGTCTCTGCGATTGGACTTCTACTCAGAAAACGCTGGGGGGTTCCTGGCTGCAAGCTGGTGTCGTTTCTGTACCTCGTCTACATCCCAATCGGAACAATCCTGGGCATCTACTTTCTGCGAAACGTCCGCAAAGTCCGGCACTTGTTGTCATGAGAAATGTCAGATTCGTCTTGCCTGCTATTCTGTTCTTTGCGTTCATCTGCTGGATTATCTACCTGGCGAACTCAGGCGACAATAGCTTGGTTTTTCGCATGGTCAGATCCGTTCCCTTCGGTGACAAAATCGGACACGCGGTGTTGTTCGGCCTTTTGGCTTTTCTCGCCAACCTCGCATTCCGCTGGCGATTCAGCCGAGTCGTTTGGCTGCAGGTTGGATCGTTAAGCGTGCTCGCGTTCGCTGTGATTGAAGAATTTTCGCAGGCCCTGAATCCGCATCGAACTCTGGATGCCGTTGATGTTGTGGCGGATGTATTTGGTATCGCTGTCGCGACGTGGTTCAGCGTCAGCCATGTGCATAACCACACCGAATCGGCGGAGTCACCACCACAGTAGTAGGCAAAGCCCAATGAAATTGTGGCTTAGCGACACGGATGCCTGTTGTAGCGGCAACCTATTCAAGTTCCCGTCTCAGGAGTTCAGAATGCGTAGTCTTTGGATACTCACGCTGCTTGCAGCCGAACTTGCCACCCCATGCGCTGGACAGGATTCGAGTGACGAATCAGGAAGCCTCCGCCGGTACGAAGCCGTCGTTGACTCGACGCCCATTCCTAAGTTCTCGTGGCAACGGTACTTCACCAAAGACAAGTTCGATCGACGGATCACATTCTACATCTCGAAACTACGTCAACCGGTTTCGGAGAAGCTGCCACTCATCGTATGCGTCCAAGGATCCGGTTCGCAGTCGGTTTTTCTCAAACACAAAGACATGATTGCATCCGGCGGCCCAGAAGCTGTTATCGCCAGAGACTTTCGGCAGCAGGCACGGGTGCTGGTCGTCGAAAAACCGGGCGTCGAATTTCTCGTCCAACCCAGCAGGCCGGGCAGCAGCGAAGAAGGAACGAAGGAATTCAACCGTGAATTCTCACTCAACCGCTGGGTCGAAGCAGTGAACGCAGCAACTCAGGCAGCGATGAAGCTCGACGAGATTGATCCAGCAAGAACTCTGATCCTCGGCCATTCCGAAGGCGGTCAGGTTGCCTGCGAAGTCGCAGCCGTGAATCCAAAGATCACACACGTTGCAGTCATGGCTGGCGGCGGACCAACACAAGTCTTCGATTTCCTTCAGCTCGCTCGCGAAGGAAAGATGTACGACCCGGCCCAAACGCCGCAGCAACGAGTCGACGCGTTCATGGCCGACTGGAAGAAGGTGAGGAACGCCCCGAATGCGGCAGACAAGTTCATTCTTGGGCATTCGCACCTTCGCTGGAGTAGCTTCACGAAATCATCACCCGTCGCGGCAATTCAAAAGTCAAAAGCCAGAGTATTCATAGCTCAGGGAACCGACGACACCAACTCACTGCCCGCCAGCGCCGAGGTCCTGTATGCTGAACTGCTGGCTCATGGTCGCGACGTCACCTACGAACGCGTAGAAGGCGGCAATCACGGCTTCATGACCAAAGACGACAAAACCGGAAAAGGCTGGTCGAAAACCAACGGGAAGGCCGTCCGTTGGTTCCTCGGCGACTTCAAGCAAGAAGGCAATAAGTAAACCGAATTACTTGTCCTTGAGTCGGCCCAGAGCGAACCAAACTGATTCGATTTCTTACCATTCTCCGTCGCGTTGACTCGCACCTGGTGTGATCTGTTTTGAATCCCTTCAAACCAATCATCGCCTGGTCTCTACCAACTCTGTCAGATAAAAACCTAACTACACCAATTCGCAGGCACATTCATGCCCACGCAATCAGAAATCGCAGCAGAAATACGAGCCCTCGTTTCGCAATTCGAACCGATGATGCGTGAACTGAAGGATGAAGATATCCGTGAACGCCCTCGACCGAAGAAGTGGGCCCGGAAAGAAGTTCTCGGACATCTGGTCGATTCCGCGTGCAACAATCAGCAGAAGTTCGTTCGCATGATGCAGCAACCGCATCTGGACTTCCCCGGCTACGCGCAGGATGACTGGGTCGATCTGCAAAAGTGGGCGTCTGCCGACTGGAATACGATGGTGACGCTCTGGGCCGCCTACAACCAACACATCGCTTACATCATCGAAAACGTCGAACCGCAGTGTCTGGCGAATACCATCACGATTGAAGGTGCGGGCCCGTTCACTTTGGAATTCATCATGCCAGACTATGTCGAGCACATGAAACATCATCTCAGGCAGATCTTCCCGGACGTCGACTTGGAGAACGCATTCGTCAACGTCTATGGCGCGTAGGGACGGCCGAGTGCCTCAAGTGCGGCTGAGAGACCCCGTAGTGAATGAGGCAACGAATCCCAAGACGCTGAAGAGAACCAGCAGCACTCAGACTCATGGCTTCGTCCGCTACAGTTGGCCTATCCTTTACCCAAACTCGTCTCCGGCCATGAATCCGGGACAACGAACATCCTTGCGGCTTCGATCGTTTGCGATTCCATCAGGCTCACCATCACTGGAAATTCAGAACCGGTGAAGTGGCGGTCTAGCTGCAGAAGCAATTCGTCCATCGCAACACACTGCGTTTCTTCCGGATACGACAGCCACAACGGCTTGTTGAGAATCGCACCGTGGCAGCCGCCGAATGCGTCCAACAAATCCAGCTCGCTCGATCGAATCCATAACCCCCGCACGTGCGAAGGACTAAGGCGGTCCGGAGATGTCGCTGGCTCACCAACCGACGGATGATAAAACATCATGCCGCGAACGAAGGCTTGGCGGATCTCAACATCTGGGAAATACGCCTCGCTGATTCGCAGTTGTTTGTCGAACAACTTCGCAACCTTCTTCTCGAAATTGTCGCGTGCGTTCGGGCCGGGGTAATCGCTGGTTCCTTCACGTGGGTAGTGAAGGAAGAACTTCACGGCCGCTTCACAGTGGTTCAATCGACCTTGTTCATCGCAGAACAAAAAGTCGACCTCGCCGACAGTGCGAGTCCCCTCCTGAATTTGGTGCCCGTGAAAGATGAGATCGACTCTGCGGATGTGAGTCAGCCAGAACAAGATTAGGTTCTCAAAGTACCGGCCAACTCGATGACCAGCGTGTTCATTGAGGAACGCATGCAGTTCATTCGGATCAATGTCACTCGCTTCGAATTTGACAGAAGGCACAACGTTGTCGCCGTCCAGCAGCGACGGCGATTCCAGAACCCAACGCAAATCACGGA
>JBGCDN010000762.1:0-2772 GCA_045105495.1 Planctomycetaceae bacterium | reverse complement strand
TTGAAGGTTGAATTTCCAAACCTCTTCACCTTCAACGGTGCAGCAAAGGACCTGACCAGTTCCCATCATCGCCCAAACGTGCTTACCGTCGGTCACAGGCGAAGGCGAAGCAGAGTTGCCTTCATCACCGCGAGCATCCTTGTTCCCGCTGCCCATTTTTTGCTTCCAAAGCTCTTTGCCTTTAGTTGAGAAGCACATGAGCCACAGGTCGCCAGATTCGTCGACTGTGGTGAGGAAAATGCGTTCTCCCCAAACCACGGGAGTTGCCCCGGCTGGGCCAGGCAGGTCGATTCGCCACGCAACGTTTTCCGAATCGCTCCATTTTACTGGAACGTCAGAGTCGCCAGAGATTCCGTTTTGCAATGGCCCTCGCCAAGACGGCCAGTTGTCAGCATAGACGCTCGAACAGAGCGTTAGGATTGCAAGCACGGCGTAACGAAAAGACATTGATGACTCCTGCATAGATGTTTCTCATTCGCGGCTCTTCGTTTGCCAACAGAGCCTCGAAACACGCAGCCCAGTCTGGCACCATTAATTCCCGGAGTCAACGACGTGAATCACGGAAGCAGGCACAAAGCATTTGCCGTGAGAACTCTTATTGGAGCGGTGTTCGTTTGCGTGGGCATCTTGTTGACATTCGTAGCGATCCGGTCGACGACACCTCGCATTCGTTCTCAATGGGAACCGGTAACGCAGAAAGATACTGACCTTGGCACGACTAAAAGTCAGAAGGAAGATCCTCAGCCCACTGCGTCGAAGCCTCTGCCGGTATTTCAGAGCAAAGCTCTCGCGGCATTCTTAGAACGGTTCGACGAAATCAAATCACGCGGGTTCATCAAGACTCAGCGTTCGGGTTCCACCGGGATTGGCTACACGTTGGAATCGCTGCTGGGACTCAAAGAGAACAACGACCGTGGAGGTGATTTCTTAGGCATGGAAATCAAAGCCTACCGCGACAGCGAAGCTGAACTGGATGACTCTGAGAAGATGAACCTGTTCCTGAAGGAACCAAAATGGTTAGACAACCTTCGCACTGCTGACCGGATTCGCAAGTACGGCTACGTCGATAAGAATGGCCGCAGCGCGTGGTATTCGACAGTAACTTTTCAGGAAAACTCTCACGGCTTGCGGTTCGAAATCGACGAGCCAAACAGCCGTCTATTCCTTGTCTATCATGACGAACACATTGCCGTTTGGGACTTTGGAATACTGCAGCAACGACTCAAAGAGAAACATACCGAAGCCGTCTTCGTCGCCGCCGAGACACGTGGGGCAGGGAAGGACGAAGAGTTTCACTATCACACTGTGACATGGTGCCATCAGCCATCGGTGACCGCGCTTGTTGAACTTATTGGCACTCGAGATGTCATGCTGGAACTCCGAATGCATGTCAAAGAAAACGGTTCTGCTCGCAACCACGGTACAGCGTTCCGGATTCACAAGAACAAACTGAACCAGCTATTCGCTACGACTGTCCGCTATCGCTGAAGTCCGCCGTAACCACCTTTATCGCCGGCCGAAGCGGACGCTCGTTAGTTGATGGTGAAGGCGATGGTCTGGGTTGTGCTTTTTCCGGACAGGCGGTCATCGACGGAAATATCAAGCAGGTACCGTCCGGGTTTGATGTTGTTGGGAATAGTGAATTCGTAGCTGTTGAAATAATCTCGCCGTGGGCTGCGGCAGATGTCTTCGACGGGGCGAAGCGTCACGCTGTCGATCGATTCTCCACCCGCTTCGGGGACGATCTGTAGAACAGACCGCAGGACGGTTCGATACTGTCCAGCGGTAGTTGGTTCACTGCGGAAGTTTTCGATCTCCGCATAGACGAGAACCGGATCGCCCGGTTTAAAGACGTCTTTTTCAAACCGTTCGTAGTTTCCGTAGCCATTGATGCGGCGACAGAAACTCACATTGCTCAGCTGTAGTTTGGCTGTTTCCTGCAGACGCTGCAGGGCGGTTCGTAGTTGACTGACGGTTTGCGTAATTCGTTCAGTTCGATCTGGAACCGCGTCCGAGTTTCGATACTGCGACAGCGACCAGAACATTTGCTGCCAAAATTCCTGCTCAGCCGGTGGAATTCCTGGTATCGCATCCAGAGCGCGTTCGTTTTGGTTGTTGGCGAGGTAGAACAGGCGAAGGTTGACGTGATTGCGGAGGTACGATTCGCGTTCGATAGGTCCCAGTTGGCTGTAGCGAACATTGGCCACCTTCGCCTGCGTCTTGCTAATCAAGTCTTCGATGCAGTCAGCGGTTGTGGCCGACGGTTCTGGTATGACCTCCGCGATATCCGCTGCGGCATCGTCGTCGTTGGATAAGCCGAACTTTGCTCCCAGCTTAGAGAAGCGATCACGAATCGTTTTTCGATCAGGCTTTTTCTTCTCTACGGTTTCGGCTGCGGTATCAGATTCTGGGGTCTTGCCAAAAATGTTGAACCGTCCCCAGCGACTGCCCGATCGGCCAGCATCAGCCTGATTCGATTCCGCGGCGGGTGGGTTTGGGGGCGAACTCCCGGACTCGAATTCTTCCAGCTGCACTGGGAAATCATCGGCCCCGATCGATTGATCCGACAGATCGTCTTCTTCAAACGATAACCGAACATCGAGCCCAGAAGGCTTGCTGCTGGACGCTCCCCATGGTGATGCAGACCCCAATCCTGAGTTCACCGTCTGGCGTTCGAGCGGCTCCGGAATGGCGATTGGATCTGGTGGGACCAGTGGAGTTTCTTGTTGATAGCCGATCTGAGCAATCTTCTTGGCTCCATCAGCAGCAGCT
>JBGCDN010000761.1:0-5154 GCA_045105495.1 Planctomycetaceae bacterium | reverse complement strand
CAATTCAATCACCAGCTCGATACAACTTATTACTGGGGCATTCTCTGCATCGCGTTAATGATCGGTTTGATCATCGTCGCCGTCGCCACAATGCTTGCATCCGCTGAAGCCAAAGCGGACCAGCGAATTCTGTCTGTCGTTGGTGCATCCCCCGTCGTCTATCGCAATCAAGCCGCCGCGCGTTCTGGGTTCCTCACACTTCTCGGCTGCTGCCTTGCGATTCCGGCAGGACTGCTTCCTGCGACAGGACTGGTTGCGATCCTACCAGTCATGGAACTCAGCATTCCGTGGACGCAGTTGTTGCTTGGCGTTCTGATCCTGCCAACGGCTGCAGCAGCCCTAACGTGGATTTCGTGTCGAGGACTGACTTTCAATGCTGCGGCTTCCTAATGGAGGTCTCGCCATTTTACGCGAAGCTACTGGTCAAGTAACTCGAACAGGTTCTCGTTTTCCTCGACGGAGAACACGTCGAGACCGGTCCTGGCCAGGTAGTAATTCCGACCGCCGGACACGTTGAGTTGATCAACGTCCTCATCGTCAAATTTGTGGATCGCATTGGTCTCGTCGAGATGCGATTCAATGGCCGCGACACGCTGAGGATAAGTCCTGTCCGAGTTCCATAGCGGGACCAGAACTGTTGCATCGTGATCGCCGAGGCCGCCTGCAAGTAGATCGTTGCCGGTGGATGCGTTCAGCACGTCAAGGCCATCGCCCCCGATAAGAATGTCGTTTCCGCTTCCGCCCTGGAGGGTATCGTCACCCGCATCGCCTCCGAGGAAGTCGTTGCCTGCTCCGCCCTGCAGCAGGTCTCGGCCTTCGCCTCCTTCCAAAGTGTCGTTTCCGGCGCCGCCCACGAGGGTTTCGATTTTGCTGCTGCCGACAATACTGTCGTCGCCTGCTCCGCCGTCGGCGAAGCCGCTGAAGATTCCCACTGGACGGAGCATGATGTCGTTGCCGCCACCACCGAGCGCGTACCCGAATCCCGTGATCAAATCGTCTCCCGCGCCACCTTCGATCCGATCAGAATATCCCGTACTCCGTTCACTACCGCCATACAGGTTATCGTTGCCAGCAAGGCCGAGAATCGTATCGACGCCAGAATCACCTTCGATGGTGTCCGCGCCATTCCCTCCGGTTAACACGTCGTCGCGTTCGCCACCGTGAATTTCATCGCGCCCGTTACCACCATTAATCGTGTCGTGTCCGTCGCCGCCCCAGAGTGTGTCGTTGTTGTCACCGCCGACCAGTTGATCGCTGGCGTGTCCTCCTTCGACGCTATCATGCCCGCGGCCACCATTCAGCGAGTCCTGCTGGCGGCCTCCAATCAGGGTGTCGTTACCGATAGAACCGAAGACGGTGTCTAGTCCACCATTTCCATAGACTTCATCGTCGCCGCCATCGCCGTACAAGCGGTCGTTATCTCCCCCACCGAAGACGGTATCCGGTCCAGCGTCGCCATGAGCCAGGTCGTGACCCGGGCCGCCTGCGACTTTGTCACGCCCCGCGCCAGCGTACAGCGTGTCGTGCCCTGCCTCGCCGAGAACCGTGTCGCGGGCGTTACCAAGAACACGAACCAAGTCGTCACCGCCGCCTGCTTCGATGATGCTGCTGATGTTGGTGTTGGTTTGAACCTCGTCGTCACCTTCGGCTGTTTGGATCAGGAATTGCGATACATCGTTCGATAAGAACGAGTGATCGGTTCCGTCCACCGTCACGACGAGCTGACTTTCTGATTGGACGATGCCGATGACTTCGGAACCGGGAGTACCGACGACCTGGAGAATTTCCCCCTGCACAATGACGCCAGCGTCGTCATTGATAATCTCGCCGACAGTATCAAGCTCGGTGAACGGCCAACTGAAGCTAACGGCAAAGCGCTCCGTGAATTCCGTATCGAAGTCGCCGTTGATGGGCACTTCGAGGATCTGAATCTCACCAGTGCTGCCTTCGAAATCGATTGTTTCGTCCGTGGCCTCGTAGTCGCCCTCCGAAACTTTGGCTGACAGGTCCGATGTGCTGGCAGCGACAGAGATCGGTTCAAGCTGCCCACTCACTACCTCCAATTCGAAACGTGCCACCTGACCATCGCCGTCTCCTTCAAGGACAGGTGTTGTGGTGACGCGCACTTCAAACTCGTCGTCGTTCAGAATCGTACCTGTGCCTGATTCAGAACCACCATTCGGCCCATCTATGTCGGACACCACGAGGTTCAGTGTTCGGTCGGGTTCACCAAGTGCGTCGTCTGCACTCAAGGGAACAGAGACGTATGTGGTCGTGCTGCTTGTTGGCGACAGCATCACGCTTAGGGCATTGAATTCAGGATAATCAACCGACCGCCGCGCGGTTCCGCCCTGTACTTCAATTGTTGCGACGGCTTCATTCCCGGGGGCAGGCAGAGAAGTTGCCATAACGCTGAACTGCAATTCCTCTGCTGACTCTTCAGCTATAGCATCGCCCACGACAAAGATGGGATCTCGATGGAGACTCGCATCAAACTCGAACGCGCCCATGTCAGGTGCAGCCACGCGTGGTCGTCCAGTCTGATCTATTTCTAAACCTGAGCCCGCTCCGTTGATGCCGGGGCTGTTGTGCGAGGAGGCCATTGTCAGTGTGTGGCCGCCGTTGTCGTAAGCGATCCCGAGAAGCGGGTCAATTGGATCGCCGGGAGTGCCTATCAGGTTGCCGTCAGCATCTGGCGAACCGGGTCTCGCCTCGTCTATGTCCAGGCCATCGTTTGAACCGATTAGAGAATGAGTCAGCGTCAGTTCCCCATCGTCGAAAGACAGATCCGGCTGCGCCCCTTCACGCCGATGATTGCTTGCGATGATCGAGTTTCCGATCCAGGCATCGGCCCCGTAGTGATCTCGCACTTCAACGGCCGGTTCACCCGGTTCGAGGTCGTTGTGAGCCACGGTTACGTGATTGAGAACCAAATCCCATCCATACACCGGCGCCTCCAGATTGCCGGTGATTGTGCTGTTCCAGATTGTCACGTCGTCACCGCCCACTCCGCGGCCATTGTTGGCTACTGTTGAATCACGCATCCCAAGGCGGTCTGCATACACACCCTGTTCGAAGTTGTCGGAAATTACTGAGTTCAGAATCACGGCGTTGCTAATGGCCGAACCACTAACGCCACGGAGGTTCCCACTGATTGTGGAGTCTTCGATTCTTAATTCATCGATGTGCGAAATGCGTGCCAGTGAATTTTCGAAAACCGTCGAACCGACTACGGCCAGGCCAGACTTGCTGCCCGAAACCTGAACGCCTTTTCCAACGTTGTTGGCGATTGTCGATCCAGTAATTTCAGAGAAGATTATGTCGTCGCTGCTGTCGTGACCAAAGCCCTGAATTTGAATGGTCGTGTCGTAACCGAATGTAATCTCGTTATACGCGATCGTGGTTGAGTCAATCTGCATCGCGTGCGAACGAGAGTCCGTCGACCAAATGGCACTCGCGCGAAGGGCTTTGTTTTCGGTGATCAACGAGTCTGCTAGTTCAAGGCCTCCTTGAGACGCATCGAATCGAATCGCTCCACCTATTGATGCTTCGTTGTCCTCAAACGTTGAACTCTCGATTGTGGTTTCCGCTTCAATGTTGACGGCACCACCGCTATCGGTCGCTCGATTCGAAATAAACGCAGAATCTTTGATCGTTGCCGAACCAAGTATGAAAGCTGCGCCACCGTTTGTAGCTTTGCTGCGCAGGAATCTTGCCTGATTCAGAATCAGCCCACCCTGCGAATGAATGGCGCCACCGTTGTCGCCGTGGTTGTCGAAGAAATCAGACCGTAGCAGTTTGAGTTTCGGCGATTCCGATGCGATGGCCGTGTTTCGAGCGTTGCGGAATCGAAGTTGGTTCAGCACAACGGAATTTGCATCCGACGAGACGTCGAGAATTCGTCCGGTCTGCGCGGCATCAACCGTGACCTTGTTTGCCGGGCCCCTAACAACAAGCGACTCGGTGATCTCAAGCGGCCCGTCTGAGAGAACAATTGTGCCACTCGTGATTGCCGGTGCGAACACGATTTTGTCCGGCCCACTACCGGCCGTTGAACCATCGACTGACGTATCTGAGTTCGCGGCAAGAATCGCTTCACGGAGTGTGACTTCACCATCAGCAGTGGTGTTGTCGACGAGACTCGTCACCGTAATGGTTGAAAGCAGACAACGCTCTTCGAGCACTTCGAGGACGGGGGCACGACGAATAGTTCGACAGCGGAACATAAGCAACTCCGTGTGTTTGTATGTCCATTATTCTCGTGCTTGCCGACCAGGTCTTGCAATACAAAATGGCTTTAGTCTGTCGATGGCCGACGATTTGCAGCGAACCAACCCATCCGCTGTCATCGAACGTTGTTGGTGCGGGGTGGTGGAAGCGAGCAGTGACGTTTGCGACTCAGAACCGGAATGGCTCTGGCGCGATTTCGTAGCCAGGACGCATGCCGACGTTCAGCAGCAGTCCGATTGCTAGACAAGTCGAGACGAGGCTACTGCCACCATAGCTGGCGAGAGGCAGAGTCATCCCCGTGATCGGCATGAGGCCGACTGTCATGCCGGTGTTGATGACGGCTTGCGAACAAAGCAATGTCACAATACCGACAGCCAATAGCCGACCGAATCGTTCCTGCGTCGATGCCGCAATCCGTAGACCGGCTGCGCAGAGCAGACAGTAGAGGCCGAGGACCGCGAGGCAGCCAACGAGACCCCATTGTTCGCCGACAAGGCAGAAGATGAAGTCTTCACGGGCGGCGGGAAGATGATACGCGTCCGGATCGTCAATCGCGTTACCATTCGCGCGGCTGCCGGAGACGCCGCCGAATGCGAGAATCTGTTTTGATTGATGCAAGTGGTAGCCGTCGCCCGTTGGAGCGGTTCCTCCATCCTGCTGAGTGAACACGGTGACGATTCGCGATCGCTGTTCGCTACTCATTCCCAACCAGAGCACGGGGACCATCGCGATTCCCAGCAGGACGATAGCCGCAAGGTGCCGAAAGCGAGCACCCGCAGCGAACAGCATGCTGAACAAAACAGGCACAAACAAAAGCGATGTGCCGAGGTCCGGTTGTCTGAGAATCAGAAACAGCGGAACCATCGTGATGACAAACGGAACCACGAGGCCCGTGAGTCGTCGGTAGTTCTTCCGATACATCAG
>JBGCDN010000760.1:0-3287 GCA_045105495.1 Planctomycetaceae bacterium | reverse complement strand
TCCGTCCGTTTAACAGAGTCCGCTTGTAGACCACGTCTCGCCGAATGGTGAACTCCGCATCCTCAACAGCATCGCGGGTTGTAAACGTGACGAATTGAAAGCCCGGTTCGGCGGGCGGAAGGATCGAAGGGTTGGTCACGGCCGCGAGTTTCAGTTGTTGGCCGGAAAGACTCTCCGCAAACACGTGAAACGACTCGTTGCCCGCGTCGTAGATTCCATCGCGCGTTGGTTCGCTTCCGATGGGGACCGAAAAGCTGACACAGTTCTTCTCGCTACCATTCGCATTCGGAATTCTTCCGAAGATGGCCGGTGATTCGAGGTCAAACTCCGCCGTGACATCGCGGATGCGAAGAACACCGTAAAAACTTCGAGAGGTCTGGATCGCGCTATCGAGTTCTTCGTCGACTTCTAGTTTCAATAGCATGGTCATGCTGACTGCGAGGGAAAGGAAAATCACTCCCGGCGTCTTCCAGAAGTCATACCATCTCTGGTTTGGCCCCTCCGACCAGACGATTCCCATCAAGATCATTGCGGCCAGAATGGCGACATGAAGTTCGAGGTACAGATCGAACACCAACGGCGCAATCAGTCCAACAAACAATCCGCCAGCGGCTCCACCAGCTGACATCCACAGATAGAACGTCGTGAGATGATGTGGTGTTGGTTTCGCTCGAACCAGTTCCCCGTGGCAGCACATTGCGGTGAGAAACAACGCGGCAAAGTAGCCGATGAGTTGCAATTCTAGTGACGCAGTTGCATCCGCAATCATCATTCCAACCAGCGCGACTAGTGATACCGGGAGCAGGATTGAACAGGTTTTGCGGAAGTACCAACGCTCGCCAGCGAAACTCAGAATGAATGTCAGGAGATACAGTGTGAGTGGCAGGATCCAAAGGAAAGGGATTGAAGCAACATCGAGACACACCTGGTTCGTGGTGGCGAGCAACATTGTGGATGGCACAGCCGCTAGCAGGAACCACAGCAGCTTCTTGAGCAGTGTTGGCGGTTCGGAAACTCCCATGGTTTCTTTGACTTCTTTGTTGGCAGCTTTCCGGGCGAAGTTCCAGCCGCACGCGGCGCAGCCAAGTACGAAGACGACAAAGCCCCATTTCCAAATCGAACCTTGTTTCGGCAGGTCAAACTTGATTTCGATAAAGAACGGATACAGCAAAAGCCCCAGCAACGAACCGACATTCGACAATGCGTAAAGGTGCCATGGCGATCTGCCTTCCTGAGCGCGGCTGAACCAGTTTTGAACCAGTGGCCCGGTCGAAGATAGCACGAAGAACGGCAGGCCAATACAAGCTCCCAGCATCATGACGATATGCAGTGTCGGATTTTCAGCGCCGGTTGGCTTCCAGGCCGCATCGGGAATAACGCTGGCAGCCATCGCCAACAGCATGAGAACCACGTGCACGATGAGCTGAGTCTTCGGGTGGAATCTTGAGCTGAGAACATGTGCATAGAGGTATCCAGCAAATAGCAGAAGCTGGAAGAACAGCATGCAGGTTGTCCAAACAGACGGCGTTCCACCGAACCACGGCAGGATCGACTTGCTGGTCAACGGCTGAACCTGAAACAACAGATACGCGCTGACGAAAATGACGAGTCCGTAGACGAGACTCATCAACATATTGCCCGAGCGGGTTGAATCAGTCGCCATGTCGAAGCTTCTTTCCATCGCGAGTCATCGCTCAATTCCTTGGCCGTTCAGTATCAGCAAGGCTGATGACCGTTGTTGGTCCTCGGTCGATAGCCTGCCCGAACATTGGTTTGATCGGGTGATTGCCCGGGATCCCGACACTGTCGATTTGTGGATGGTTCTCAAACAGAGAGCGAACGTACGTGCAAAGTGACGCCGCAGTCGTCGTTGGAATTTCTTTGCCCGGCGGTTCGCTATCAATCAGGCATACAAGCTTTGCGTGTCTGAGATGTTCGTTAAGAATAAACCCGGCAACGGTCTGAACCTCCGGTGGTTCGCAAATGTAGATGGACCTACACGCTGTCAGGCCACATGCAATTCCCGGAAGCTCGTCTTTGCTGAGGCTGACCGAGCAGAACGCACCATCAATGATATGGCCGACTGGATTGGCCATGGCCTCCAGTTGTTCGACGACACAACCGAAGAGATTCGGTGTTCCACCAATGTCGCGGGGGATCTGTAAAGTCATCGAGCGTTTCCTGGATTTGGCTCAATCATGTCGTGATGAACCGAACTCCCATCTTGTCGAAGGTGCATGCTTGGTTCCAATCAAGTCGCCGACATTCTGGCTTTGATTTCTGTTTCGTCGGAATCCCGTTGTCAGGTGACGAGACGACTTCGACGCTGCCTGTAAGAAACTTAGTCCGGTGGTTCAATCGGATCAGAAGAGGTGGCTGACTTGCCTCGATTACGAAGCGTCACGATCGCGCCGACAATGCTGATGATCAGCCACGCAGATTCGATGAGGACTGCGGACAAGTTGAACGACTGAGTCAGCGAAATCAAAATCAGGCCCGCTCCGAGTCCGTTCAGGACAGAGTACGAAAGTGATTGCGCGGAAATTCGGTTCAATTGAAGAGCCAGGTACGTTGCCAGCAGCGTGATGACGCCCAGGCCGCCGACGATATCGTGCCACTCAATGTTCACTTCAGTTCCCTGATGTTGTTTGGCCTTCGCTTGGATTCACACTGAGCGATCGTCACGATAAGGGATTAGCTCAGCCATCATGCCGAAGGAGATCGCTCGATCCAATGAAGTCACTCATGTTTACGCCGCTAATCCTGCTTTTCACAGCAGGCGCGTTCGCTCAGGAGACGTACCCGGTTCATCCCGATTCTGTGCCGCAGGATGGAGTTCCCAAAGGCAAAGTCGAAGGTCCGTTCGAATTCAACGAAAGCAAGATCTA
Organism: Planctomycetaceae bacterium; assembly: GCA_045105495.1. GTDB lineage: Bacteria > Planctomycetota > Planctomycetia > Planctomycetales > Planctomycetaceae > CAYNWT01. The sequence continues at coordinate 399 of JBGCDN010000760.1, read as the reverse complement.
TCCCGGGACACAACGGCAGTATTGGGGTTACGTGCCGGCTCAGTATGACAAGTCGAAGCCGGCATGCACCATGGTGGTTCAAGACGGACTCGGCCGCGCGCGCGGTTGGAAGCTGCCGACGGTGATGGACAATTTGATCCACAAGAAGGAGATGCCGGTCACGATTGGTATCTTCATCGACCATGGCAAAGTGATCTCACATCTAAAGGACGCGCAGCCGCGGTTCAATCGAAGCTTCGAATACGATTCCGTTGGCGATCGGTACGCTCGGTTCCTTACGGACGAAATTCTGCCAGCCGTTAGTGAGAAGTGGAACCTGTCTGACGACCCGAACGATCGCAGTATCGCTGGTGCGAGTTCTGGCGGCATCTGTGCGTTTAACGTGGCGTGGGAACGACC
>JBGCDN010000759.1:0-11192 GCA_045105495.1 Planctomycetaceae bacterium | reverse complement strand
AACCTGATTCGGGGCCAGAAAAGACATCCGACCATCGAAGACAACGTCGTCATCTACTCGAACGCCACGGTCCTGGGCGGAACAACGACTGTCGGCGCAAACTCAAGCATCGGCGCGGGGCTCAGTTTGTCTCGTAGCGTTCCCGCCAACACCATTGTCACCGTAGAAAAACCACAGCTCCGATTCCGCGAAGCCAGTTAACGAGCAAGCGTTCCGCTTGACCGGGTGCGGCGGCGACGAGGGGTCCTGTCTACGTGCAGTTATTCGCCGCGAGTGCGGCTGTTTAGCCGGGTGGCTGATACCCGTGCCCGAGACCATTTAGTCGAACTCGCCGTCGGCTTGCACGGACTCGTCTGTCAGCTTTGCGAGTTGAATGGCTTGCATCAGCGATTTACCGAGCCACTCTTTTTCGGTTTCCGTCGTCACCTGCCCGCTTGCTGCATAGCCGCTGAAGATCGTCGCAGCCGCGCTGAGGATTGCCCGTTCGCTCGGCTTCAAACCGACAACGTGTTTCTTCGCCATTCCGTTTGCCTTCTGCTCTGATGATCTGACAGCTGAGTTCTCTTCCAAAATAACGGTCGCGGCCCATCGTGACGAGTCCCGAGAGATTCACGACGAACTTAAGTGACCTCGGTCGCACCACAAGTCGCGCCACAGTCGCTCCGAAGATTTGCTTAATCGATCTTGCGGTAAATAACTGCGCGTAGACAGGACCCTTCGTCGCTGCCGCACTCGGTCAGGCGGAACGCTTGGTGGTTAGAGGGCCATCAGGGCGACGCGGTAGTAGAGGACTACGCCCAGGACGTCGATGATGGCGGCGATCAGTGGGTTGGACATGATGGCCGGATCAAGGCGTAGTCGGCGGAGAACTAGTGGGAGCAGTGAACCTACAACAGAACCCAAGACGACCACCAGTAGTACCGTCGTGGAAACAACTGCGGCTTTCGTCCATCCAAGGTTGAACCAGAAGACCGCAGCTAGCGCGGCGACGGTGGCAATGGTTCCACCGAGCATGAAGCCGATCAGCAATTCGCGACGAGCCATTTTGCCGTAGTCGTCACGTTCCAGTTCTCCCAACGCGAGAGTTCGAATGATGAGGGTTGCTGACTGTGATCCAGCGTTGCCACCACTTGCCAAAACGAGGGGCAGAAACAGAACGAGGAACCGAAATTCCGGTCCTTCAGCGATGCTCTCATAGTGGCCCAGCACATCTGCGGTCACGAGTGCTACTAAAGCCAGAAACAGCAGCCAAACTCCGCGTTTCCATCCGATGGTTCGAACGGGCGTGTCCAGGTAGCTGTCTTCCATAGGTTCGACAGCACCAAGGCGGTAGGCGTCTTCTGTTGCTTCCTCTCGCACGACGTCGAGAATGTCGTCGTGCGTGATGATGCCAACGAGCCTTTGTGAATGATCGACAACGGGCATCGCAATGAAGTCGTATCGAGCCAGTGTTTGCGCGACTTGTTCCTGGTCGTCATCGACGTAAACGGAGATGACGTCGTGCTTCATGATGTCGGCCAGCGGTTTGTCTGGCTGGGCCATAATGATGTCGCGAAGCGAAACAAACCCATCCAATCGCCGCGCTGGGTTGAGGATGTAGATGTAGTAAATCGTTTCGCTGTCGGGCGCTTGTTGCCGAAGTTTTTCCAGTGCTTCGCGTGCAGTAATGTCTTCTGGTAACGACGCATAATCCGTCGTCATGATCGCGCCGGCGGTGTCTTCTTCGCAGGAAAGAAGTTTGCGAATGTCGTTGCGTTCGGCTTGGGCGATCAGGGGTAGAAGAGTATCTACGCGTTCGGTGGGTAGACGTTCCAGCAGGTCAACACGGTCGTCCGGAGCCATTTCTTCGAGGAGGCTGGAGAGACGATCGCGGTCGAGAACCTGAACGAGTTCTTCCTGCCGATGCAGATCGAGGAACTCAAAGATCTCAACTCGCCGCGCCAGATCGCAGTTGTCCAGCACCTGCCAGACTTGATGCTTCTTAAGCTCGTCCAGCACAGCGGCGCAGACTGCTGCATGTAAGACCGTGCAGAATTCAGACAAGCCTTGCTTGTCGTCATCCCGCAGCATCTGCTTGAGATCCGGGAGGATTAGCGAGTTGTATGAGTTATCGACCATCCCGCATCACGCTTTCATCCGAGCCAATTTGCATCGCGGGCGGCAGGCGAACCCATGCATATCCATCGGACATTGTGGTCATCAAACTGCCCAGTTTTCATGGGACTCAGCGCAGCAAAAACCCCCTTCATGACATTCACGCAGGGGGTTTTCGGTGTGTATAGGTTTATCGTTTTGAGAACTGGAAGCTTCGGCGAGCTTTACGCAGTCCGTACTTCTTACGTTCGACCATTCGGTCATCACGTGTCAGGAAGCCGTTTTCGCTCAGGATGTGGTGTAGCTCAGGCTGCTTAGCTTGGAGTGCTCGTGCGACTCCGAGAACGATCGCACCGGTCTGGCCAGTGGTCCCGCCGCCGTTGACGCGAACCCAAACGTCGACCTTGCCGAAGGTTTCAGTTGCTTTCAGCGCTGCGATCACCATCGCCTGGTCGCGTTCCATCGGGAGATACTCATTGATCTCGCGACCGTTGATCGTGAATGCGCCAGATCCGTCTTTGATGCGAACACGAGCCACAGACGTCTTTCGACGTCCTGTACCCATAGCGACGCCAAACCGATCGACTTTACCACGAATCAGTGGTGTGAAATCGACTGCGACACCGGCAACAGAAGTTGAGCCAATGTCCAGCTGTGAAGCCATGGTGGGTTCAGCAGCAGGCTCGCTGGCAGGTGCTTCCGGGGCTGGTGTTTCAGCTGGAGCAGCTTCTTCGGTTGATGCTGGAGCAGCCGTTTCGGTTGCTTCAGGTGTTTCGTCGTTTGCTTCTGGTGTGTCCGTCGCCATTTTTGGTTCTAAGCCTACTTATTCTTCGGGAGCAGGTATTCGGGCATCGGTTCAGGCTGTTGAGCCGAATGCGGATGATCTGGGCCAACGTAAAGCTTGAGCTTATCAAGCATGTGTCGACCGAGCTTGTTCTTTGGGAGCATTCGACGAACAGCTTCGCGGAGAATCTGTTCAGGCTTCCGTTCCCAAACTTCGATTGCAGTCAGAGTCTTGCGACCCCCAGGATAACCGGTGTAACGGTCATAAATCTTGGAGGCCATCTTTGTGGTCGGATACGGGTGCGAATCGTGTTTCGCTGGACCACCACTAAATCGAACGCGTTCGACATTTGTGACAATCACATAGTCACCGGTATCGACGTGAGGCGTGTAAGAAGCCTTGTGCTTTCCCATTAGCACGGTTGCGATGTGAGTCGCAAGCCGTCCAACGATGTAAGCATCTCCGTCGAGGACAAACCACTTTTGGTCGACTTGTCCTGTTTTTTCAACAGTTGTTTTTGGCAGCGTGGGCATTCGTCTTTATCCGCTATGGTGAACGACCTACTTAGGCGGACGCTCAGCGCACGATAATTCGGCTGAAAATGCGAAACCGCAGAGATTAATGTGCATCGACACCTTCATCAACGGTAGCCGAGCCGAAAACGCTGGATTTTGACCATCCCGTTGCGGAACTGCAGTAGAACTGCGAATCGACGTTGAATTGGGTGTGGCAGCGACCTTGGGCGGGTGTCTCACAGGTGCGAGTATGTCATGCCAACATGTGATTATTCAATTCCTGGCGGAATCGGCAGAATAAGGCAGCCTCACTGAGCGTCGTTCCCATGTTGGCTTTGGAGAGAACAGAGAATTGAGCACGACGGGTGACCAATCTGGTTCTCATGCACACGTTGATCAGCCGATCGGTGCCGAAGAGCTGAGGCAGCTTTATGAGGAACATGCGTCCGGTATCCGGGCCTTCCTGATTGGGTTGTTGAGAAATCGAGAGCTAGCAGAAGAGGTTCAGCAAGCTGTGTTCCTCAAAGCACTCGAAGTTGGCGGGACGGTTCAAGTGGATCGATTTCGCGGCTGGTTGTTTCGGGTAGCCAATAATGAGGCAATGTCTCGGAAGCGAAGAGAAGGTGTTGATCGGCGAGCGATGGAAAAAGTCGCTCAGTCGGTTGGGAGACAAGAAACCGTTGGTTCGGTTGTCGATCGGATTGGCGAGAAAGAGCTGTTTGAGAAAGCGGTGGCTGCACTTAAGCAGATACCAGAAGAGCAGCAGGAGGTTGTACGGTTGCGGATTTACGAGGGAATGAAGTTCGCAGAGATCGCCAGCCATACTGGCGTACCGTTGGGCACCGTGTTGACGCGAATGCGTTTGGCTCTGGCCCGACTGTCAAAGACGTTACCGAAAGACGAAGACTGAAAGATGTCGAACTCGAAGAAACAATCATTTGAACCGGGCGCGATCGAACTGGATGCGTTTCGGTTCCTGTCTGGCGAAATGAACGCGGATGAGCAGTCCCGTTTTGAAAGCCTATTGGTCGAACAGCCAGACGCTGCGGCTGTGTTGTCGCAGGTAATTCAGATGGAAGCGGCATTGAGCCACTTGCCGCTTCCGCACTTGGCCCAGCCGGCCCTGACGATTGCGCATGACTCTGAACATTCGACGCGAGTCGCTTCAGAGCGGTCATGGTTGTCAGTTGTCGCTGCGATTGCAGCGTGCTTGGTTGTGAGCGTCTTGTTGGTTCGCAATTCTGACGAGTCGAATGAGGCGCAGCCGGTGGTGAGCGTTGGCGAGCCACAGGTTATCGAGAACTGGTTGGATGTCGCCGAGTTACTTCCGGCCGAGCCGCTTTTTGTCGAAGAGGAACCGATCGAATTGGCAATGTTGACGGTGGAGGATGTGCCAATGGAGGAGCCGGATGAGATCGTGCCGGGCTGGATGTATGCAGTCTTCCAGGCGGACGATGGGGGGAGTGCCGAATGACTGGTCAGCTATCGATGACTTTGCTTCTTGCCGGTGTGACAGCCGCTGGTGTGTTCTCTGCTCCGATTTCGTTGCAAGAAGACTCGGGCGCCAAGAAGAAACAAGCGACGACCGAGCGGCGTCAGGCTGCAGAGGCTCGCAAAGAAGAAGCGAAGCGAAAACGAGTCGCCCGCAACGCAGCAGCGCGGACGGCGAACGCACTGTCGCCTGAGTACAAAGAAGCCGCGATGCAGTTTGCTCGCGAGAACCACCCGGAACTTGTGCCGCTGATTGAGGGGCTCAGGAAAAACCGTGAGCAGGACTACAAGCGAGCATTGCGAGATCTGCATGCAGCCGCGACACGATTCGGAAAAGCAAAGTCTCGCCTCCCGGCCCAGCGGTATGAACAGCAACTAGAAGTTTGGAAGCTCGACTCTCGCATTCGACTGCAGCTGGCGAAGTGGTCTGTTTCGAAAGATGAGGATTTAGAATCAGAAATTCGGAAGGCTCTGGCCAAACGTCAGGAGATTCAGCGGAGTCAGTTTCAGCAAGAACTAGTCCGGCTGAAAGAGCGACAGATGCGAGTCGAAGAGCTAATGGGCAAGCTGGATAGTCGAAGCGTCGAGGCAGAGTGGGGCCGAATGTCGAAGTCGGTGCGTCGTCGCAAGTCGGCAAAGTCACCAAAGACGAGGAAGAAGCCTGAATCGGAGAATGCTTCGAATAAGCAATCTCGCTCGAAGTCAAAAGACGGTCGGTAGCAGGGCTCCAGTGGCCCGGTCCAACGCACAACGAATCAATGCAGGAAGTTGAACGACGAGGAATTCATGAAGCCAACTTTTCTCCTGATGACAATTTGTATGCTCGCCACACCGCTTGTGGCCGGTGAAAACACAATCGATTCGGCTGACCATCGGTTCTCCGTAGAGACAGATGAGACTCCCGATTTTCAGCGTCACGTCGTTCCGCTACTTGGCAAGTTGGGATGCAACGGCCGAGCGTGCCATGGTTCCTTCCAGGGCCGAGGTGGGTTTCAGTTGTCGTTGTTTGGCTACGACTTCAAGTCGGATCATGAAGCGCTGCTGGAGCGGTTGGACCTGGATGCTCCGGGCGAAAGTTTGATGATCGAAAAGCCCTTGATGATCCAGCAGCACGAAGGTGGTCGGCGTTTCAAGGAGAACACCTGGCAGCATCGTCTTTTGACAGAGTGGATTGCCAGAGGCGCGAAGCCTGTTGCGAAGGATGCAGCGACGTTGGTCGAGCTTCGAGTGACTCCGGAAGAGATCCTTTTTCGTAACGATGGTCAGACGCAGCAGCTGAATGTTGTCGCCGTTTGGACAGACGGCAGCGAAGAAGATGTGACTCCCCTTTGTGTTTTCAAAACGAATGACGATCAGGTTGCAGACATCACAAGAGACGGGCTTGTAACGGCCGGGACGGCAGGTGACTCGCACGTTGTCGTTTCCTACGACCGGGCTGTGGTTCCTGTTCCAGTGATTCGTCCCGTTACGGAGAAGTTTGGAGCCAACTATCCGGGTATGAAAACTCGGACGGCGATCGACGGTTTGGTCGTGAATAAGCTGAGCAAGCTGGGGATCATTCCTTCCGAGGTTTGCACCGACGCAGAGTTTCTTCGTCGAGTGTGTCTTGATTTGACAGGAACACTGCCAACGGCAAAGGAAGTCGAAGCGTTTCTTGCCGATCCGTCGTCTGGCAAGCGATCAGCCAAAGTTAACGAACTGCTGAAGCGACCAGGCTACGTTGCCTGGTGGACGACAAAGCTTTGTGACTTCACCGGCAACAGCGACGACGCTCTCAACAACGTGACCCCGGTTAATGGTCAGGCGTCGAAAGACTGGTACAACTGGATTTACAGCCGAGTCGAACAGAACGTCGCCTACGACAAGCTTGTCGAAGGTCTCGTTGTGGCCACCAGTCGAGAAGACGACGAAAGCTACGAAGACTTCTGTTCCACCATGAGTGGTATGTATCGGAAGGGGGCAGAAGCGTCGTTTGCTGATCGCGAAACGATGCCTGACTACTGGGCTCGTCGCAATTTTCGTAAGCCGGAAGAGCGTGCGATTGGGTTTGCCTACACATTTCTTGGAACGCGAATTCAGTGTGCTCAGTGTCACAAGCATCCATTCGATCAATGGACCCAGGACGACTTCAAACAGTTCCAAAACGTGTTTACTCGAACACAGTTTGGGCGGAATCCTGCGTCGCGAGAAGAATACAACTCAATGATGGCGTCTCTTGAGACAAAAGATCTTAAGGGTGGTGAGCTTCGCCGTAAGATTGGCGAGTTGGCTCGCGAGGGTAAGACGGTTCCGTTTCAGGAAGTGTTCGCGATTGCTCCTCGGCCTGAGATTAAGCTGCCGAAGAAACCGGACTTCGATCGAATTAAGAACCCAAAACAACGTCGCAAGGCAGAGCAACAGTATGCTCAACGGCTGAAGCGTTTGAAGCAAACAAACAAGCGTCGTCGTGGCGGTGCCGTTGCTTCATCGGGCAAGTTGTTGGGTGGTGACGTACTGAATCTCAACGAGTTCGAAGATCCTCGCAAGCCGCTCATGGAGTGGTTACGGGCTGAGCCGAAGTTTGCTAAAGCATTCGTGAATCGTGTTTGGGCGAACTACTTCAATCGCGGTATTGTCGAGCCTGCGGATGACATGAGCTTGGCGAATCCGCCAGTCAACGCGGAATTGTTGGACTATCTCGCAACCGGCTTCGTCGAGAACCGGTTCGACATGAAGTGGTTGCATCGCGAGATTACCAGCAGCGATACCTACCAACGTAGCTGGCGAGCGAATGAGACCAACGGTCTTGATGAGCGCAATTTCTCTCGATCTGTGCCACGCCGTCTGCCTGCAGAAGTTGCTGTCGATGCGATTACTCAGGCAACGGGTAGCGATACCACAGCAGAGAAAAGAGTGGCCAGCAATGACGGTCGAGCAATCGCAATTCCTGGGGCTGGTCGACGAATTCGCAATAACCAGAGCTACTACGCTTTGACCATATTTGGCCGATCCATTCGCGAAAGCAATTGCGACTGCGATCGCTCGATGGAACCAAGTCTTCTGCAGACCGTCTTCCTACGAAACGATCAGCAAACTCTCGCGTTGATCGATCGACGTGACAGCTGGCTGGCCGACGTTGCCAAAGAAGCTGGTGTTCAATTCACACCGAAGCAGGTTCCCGGAGCGAACCGCAATGGAGCAAGCCAGCGTCTTCGGCGTCAACTTAGCCAGCAATACAAAGCGTTGAAAAAACTGAAATCCGATGACGCCAGCCCAAAGCAGTTGAAGAAGGTTCAACAACGAATTGCTCAGCTGCGAACCCGGCTTGGAATGAGCTCGCCCGCGAAGGCCGTAGCAAAGCGGAAGGGGCAGGAAGACGTCACGAAGCTCACTGATGCTGATGCAGAGCGATTAATTCGCGACGCTTATCTACGAACGCTAAGTCGCGTTCCAACCGACGACGAAAAGGCGATCGCTCTGACTCACCTGTCCGAGGCGAAAGATGTTGTGGCGGGAGCACGTGATTTGCTCTGGGCCTTACTGAATACAAAAGAGTTCATTGTGAATCACTGATCGACGGAATCACTCTGAACCAACTTTATTGAAACAGCTGGAAACATTTCGAAAGGCGAAACATGACATTTCATCGAACATGCGACGGTGTAGGACGACGCGACTTCCTGAAAGTCGGAGCCATCGGCGGCACCGCGTTAACGCTTAGCAACTACATGTCGTTGGCACATGCAGGCGAACTGAAGAAGGGCGGCAAGGCGAAGTCAGCGATCTTTGTGAACCTCAACGGTGGTCCTTCGCACATGGACACCTTCGATCTGAAGCCGGAAGCGCCGGACGAGTATCGCGGTGAGTTCAAACCAATCGACACCAACGTTCCGGGAATTCAGATTTCTGAACACCTGCCTAAGATCGCGCAGTGTGCTGACAAGTTCGCTCTTATCCGCGGCGTCACCCACTCCCTCGGCGCGCATCAGCTGGGAACGGAGTATGTGAACTCGGGCAATCGTCCGCTGCCATCTCTTGAGTATCCCGGATTTAGTGCAGTCGTCTCGAAAGAGATGCCCGGAGATCCTGAACTGCCAGGTTCAGTGGCAATTCCTCGAAGTCAGCAGCGGCCGGGGTTCCTGGGCGTTAAGTATTCACCACTCAGCACCGGTGGAACTCCTACAATTGGTCAACCGTTCCGCGTTCGTGGCATGAGCCTTGGTGGTGGTCTGACGCTGACCGATTTGGAGAAACGAAACGACCTGCTGAAGAAACTTGACGGCACGTTCTCTGATGTCGAAAAGCAAAGTCAGTTGTTGGACGGCCTAGATCGATTCGGCAATCAGGCGCACGCTCTCATTACGTCACGCAAGACTCGCGATGCATTCGACATTAGCAAAGAATCACCTGCGTTCAGCGAGATGTTTGGCAAGAGCACCTTTGGCGCCAGCGCGTTGTTGGCGGTGCGGCTGATCGAATCTGGTGTTCGATTCGTCACGTTGACCAATGGTGGTTGGGATACGCATCGCGACAACTGGAACCGGCTGAAGGATGGTCTGCTGCCATCGTTGGACGATGCATTGTCCGGCCTGTTTGTCGGACTTGCTGAGAAGGGTTTGCTGGAATCAACGGTTGTTTATGTCACCGGAGAATTTGGTCGGACGCCGAAGATCAACAAAGAACGCGGAGGCCGTGACCACTATCCTCGCAACATGTTCATGATCATGGCCGGTGGTGGTGTTCAGGGCGGTCAGGTCATCGGAGTAAGCGACGATAAAGGCACTTTGCCAGCTGACGAAGGTCGCAGTCCGGACGACGTAGCCGCGTCGTTCTATCACGCTCTTGGGATAGATCACACGCGTGAATACCACACAAACACCGGACGGCCGATTATGATCGTTCGCGACGGTACGCCGATTCCACAACTGTTTGGCTAAGCCGCATTCTCTCGTCGGCTTGTTCACATAAGAAACCAACCGCGTGGAAGATACGCGCGGGCTTGACCGCAGGGATGCATCCTAAACTCGTTAGATACTGAAGAAGGTCTGCTCATGTGCCGTAGGGTTCTTGCTGTTTTGATGGTCACTGCTTTGGCGTTGCCAACGTTTGCTCAGGAAGTCGAAAAGAAGGGGAAGAAGAACGCTGAGGCGACTCAGAAACAGAGCGGCAAAAAGAAGAAGAAAGAACAGGCCGGAGATACAAAGAAGCAGGAATCGAAAGCGGAAGAACGCAAGAAGAAGGCTTCGGAGCGAAGGAAGAAAGCCGCTGGAGCACGCAAGCGGAAGCAGCCCGGCTACGTGATGAACATGCTGAAGGTCGTCGAGCTAACGGACGAGCAAAAGCCCCAGGTCAAGAAGATTGGAGCGACCTACGACCCAATGTTCGTTGCACTTCGAACCAAGCAGAGCAACATCCTGACGGACGAGCAAAAGAAGGCAGTCGCAGAAGCCCGGAAGAAGCAAAGAGAAGCTCGGAAAGCCGCCGCTGCAACAAAGAAAGATGGCAAGGCAGAATCGACTGATACTAAAAGTAAGGCTAAGGACAAGAAGCCCAAGCCCGGCAAGCAGCAGCAGGCACAGAACCGCAAACGCGGTCAGTCCATCCCGGGTGTTCAGCTAACAGAAGAACAACTCAAGCAGCGACAGGAAATTGCAAAAGAACAACTCAAGCTTCGGACCGAGGTCCTTGGCAAGCTAAAGACCGTTCTCAACGAAGATCAGTTGGCGATGGTTCCCGGTGGCAATCGAGAACGGAAAGCTCGTGGGAAGAAAAAGAAGAAGTCGGCTAGCAAAGATGTTGGGAAGCCTACGACTGACAAGAAGTCGGACGACAAATAGTTCACTGTCCATCTGCCCTACGCCTCCCGCGGTTTGAGTCCAAGTAGGGTGCTTCTCTGCACAAATCAAAAACCCTCGGTCACATGTCCTTGTGCCCGAGGGTTTTGTCGTTCGTCCAGACTGCATCGCCCGGTTGTCTGCCCGTGAGATCACGCTCCATGGCCCGTGATTCTTTAAGTTGCTGACTCAAATCAGTAGCTCGGCTCTCCGAGCCGTTACTGCAGTGCCAACTTCGCCTCGCAGAGGCGAGCTACTTTATGTCAAGCTCTAGGTACTCTGCCGCAATTGGTGGGGCACCCGGTTTTGGAGGTCCGTCGTCGGGCATTTGCCAGATGACGGCGAAGTGGTCGTCTTTGATGCTATCAACCCTTCCTCCTTTGAAGCCATCAACCATAATCCCCTTGATCGCGTAACGCTTGCCGGCTTCCAGGCGAATGGGCTCCGAGACAGAATTGGGATGTTCGCCCCACGCACGCGACTTCATGTAACCAA
>JBGCDN010000758.1:0-2833 GCA_045105495.1 Planctomycetaceae bacterium | reverse complement strand
ACAGCTCAGTGGATTTCAGTTCCGTTTCGGTTTGAGCCACAGATTGAACACAGATGAAACACAGATTTTGGATCGGTCCGCACAACATCTGTGTTCAATCTGTGTTTCATCCGTGGCCTTTAACTCTTACAGCCGGAGCGGCGCTTCGCTTGATCCGGCCTACTAATGATTCGTCAAGAACTCGTCGCTGTTCAGCAGACCCCAGACAAAGTCCTCCAAAAACGCCGGTTTGTCTTTGGCGTCATCAATGGCCTGTTGCCAGTGATGAGTTTCCTGTTCAGTTGGCATTCGGTTTAACGCAACACGATAGAACTCGTTCACAATTTCTATCGGCACTTTCTTCGCCGCAAGCAAAGTCTGAAGTCGGCCGCCGTCGCTCGCAATGCGATCATTCAACAGCGGACCGTTAAACATGTGGAGCTTCTGAGGCAATCCGCCCACTGGTGCCGCTCCGCCTTCGCAAGATTCATCGCGCCCACAACGGCCAAGGACATCCAGCGTGCGCGATGGTGTTTTCGGATTTACAAGCGCGATGGCTCGGGTGCCGTCGGCGTTTTGGCCGTAGATTTCGGAGACCCCAAGCACGTCGGCGATTGAGTCGGCCATGACTTCGGGCTCCAGCGGGCGCCGGAGCGAGTGTGAATAGAACCGGTCGTCGTCCTTGTTTTGCGGCGTGGCATCAGCGGATCGAGCGTAAGTTCGGCTGCTGGCTATGAGCTTCAAAGTGCGACGCAGGTTGTAGTTGTGTGCGACGAAATCGTCAGCGAGCTGGTCCAATAGCTTTGGATGCGTCGCCGGATTGGTGGCTCGAAAATCGTCCGCAGGTTCGACAAGACCACGACCCATCATGCGTTTCCACAATCGGTTCACGATCGCTTTAGCGAAGTAAGGATTCTCTTTCGACGTGAGCCACTTGGCAAACTCTTCACGGCCCGTTGTTGTGTCGTCGGCCAGAAACTGTTCACCGGGAATTCGCTGCACGGCGGGTTCGAGCGTCACCGGGTGAATGACTTCGCCGATCGGTCTGGGTTTGATGACCTGAGTGACATCGACCTTCGCGAAGATTGCGGCGAGCCCGTGGTAGTCGTCCTGAGTCCAGCGGTCGAGTGGATGATTGTGACAGTTTGCGCAACGTAGTCGGCTGCCCATAAACAGCTCCGTAACGAACTCAGCCTGCTTCGCCGCGTTCGGAGCTGTCCTGTAGAAGTTTGGCGGGCCGTCAGTGTGGGTATCGCCCGTTGCCGTGATGAGTATCCGAGCCATATCAGCGTAGCTGGTTTGTTCACGAAGCTGCTTTGCCACCCAGGAGTGATAAACCTGCCCGCCATTTGCATCCTGCCCACCAACGTTCCCACGTCCACCACCCGCGCGAATGCGAAGCAGTTTTGCGAGCTGCAACGTCCAGTACTCGTTGAACTCGTCGGATGCGAGCAGTTGATCGATGAGCTTGCCACGGTCCAGTCGTACTTTGCCCCCTCTCCCCTGGAGGGGAGAGGGTTGGGGTGAGGGGTCGAAACGTTGATTGGTTCTTTCGGTCTGTTTCGCTGTTTCGCTTTGATCTACCAGCGATTCGGATACGTTTTGGTTGTTGGGCGTTTTCACCCTCACCCCAGCCCTCTCCCTCAAGGGAGAGGGGGCATTGTGCGCGGGGAGTCGCCCTGTGAGGTCGAGTGTCAGACGTCGGACGAACGTAGCGTCGTCGATTTGCACGGAGACCGGCAAGCCAAGCGTGCCGAGAGTTCCCAGGACTTCGTCGTCGATGAAGTTGCTGCGCTGTTCGGATGCGAGATCAATGGACTCATCGGTGAGCGGAACAATCATCTCGATAGGCACAACCTTGTTCAGGAACCGAGCGACAACGATGTGACGACCACGGCGCTGCACGCTGGCCTGGTGCTTATCGATAGTAACTGCTGACGCGTCTTCCGGCTTGAAGATGGTCCACGCTGTCACGTCTTCGCTGGTTCCGTCGGAATACTTCGCGATCGCCTTCAGCTTAACGGGTTCGCCCAGAGCTCTCGCGACGTGCCGTTTCGGTTCAATCTCGATCGATTGCAATTCTCGCGTCGCTTCAAGTTCCGCGCCCTGCTGAATCCAGCGGATGAGAAGCTGTGCGCTTTCGCTTTCGATATCGAAAACAGTGCCACCGCCGTGTTCGACATGTTCAGCGGGCTTCAAAACGACGAGGCTCTGATCTGCGTTCGTGAGATTGATACGTCGGCCGGCGAGTTGCTGCGTGATGGCTTCGTGATCGGAAGCTGGATCGCCGCCGTACAGCGACAACTTGAACCCACCGCGACCAATGGCAGCTCCGTGACATGCTCCGGCGTTGCAGCCGTTCTTGGTGAAGACGGGAATCAGATCGTTTCGGAAGTCGACTCGATCGTTGGCAGTTGCAGGTATTGCGAATGCCAGTAACAGCACCACCAGGGCCTGCACAACTCCGCCCCCGACTTTACGTCGGGGGGGCCACGGTTTTTGCACTACCGCAACCTGAACCAACAATCGAGTAGTGCAGAGGCCGCTAAACCCCCGACATAAAGTCAGGGGCGAAAGACGGCCACTTCGTCGTTCGTGATTCTGCATTCCTGAACTACTCATCGTTCTGCTTCCCGATGCCCTGCGTCGATTTGAGCATCTTTATCGTACCGTTCGGGCCACCAACGGCGAGACCACTCTGGCTCACATCCATGGCCCATGCCCAGCCTTTGGTCGCATCCGTAACGCTCGTAACTTCAACCGTGTCCGGGTCGATCGTGTAGATCTTTCCGTCCGTGCAGGATGCGACGACACGAGAACCGTCCGGTAACCATTCCACATTCAGCGGCCTCAC
>JBGCDN010000757.1:0-13689 GCA_045105495.1 Planctomycetaceae bacterium | reverse complement strand
CGTTGGCACGAGCATCCTCGTCAGCCAGCACAAACTGAAACTGTGCGTCACCGAGGGAGAAGACCCCGCTGTATTCTGTCGGCATGCGGCCTTCTCGACGCGACTTCCGAAAAGCCTTCTCTGCTTCTTCGTAAATGGCTGGTGCAGCGGGAAGAACCGAACGCCGCAGCGATTCTTCCCCCCATTTCATCTGCAGATCTTCACGGGCCCGCACCGCTTCCTGCCCGACGCGATAGCTTTCACGTGCGATCGAAACCAACGCGGTCGACACTGCGATCAACGCAACCAGTACCAACAGCAGCACAACGCCGCGTCGTTCTGAGTGAACCTTTTGTCGCAGTTGTTTCATCATTGGATCTCCCGATGATGACGAATGCGTTCACCGAGAATCGTTGTTCCGTCGGCATCGAAGAAGCTGACATCAATCGCCGGCGACATTGGCGACAACGCACCGTTCAGCCCCCTCTTCGAACCGACGACAGCCTGTCCTCCAACAGGTTGGAACGAAATGGAACCGGCGTCCATCCAGACGATCCGCCGATGCCCGCCACCCTGCCCCGATTGTTCTGCACGAACCAGCACGTTCAGCCCACGCACCTTGTCAATCCGATACGTCACTTGCGCCAGCTTGTGGGTGCCCTGCCCTGTTGCCGGGTTCGAGGCCAAAGCCCCAAACAGCACAACGCCGCTGCCAAGATTTGTGAATCCGTCTGCATTCCGCACATCACGCGTGATCTGTTCTCGCAGAATCGCCGTGGAGGGAAACTGCTTGCGAATGCGCCCAGCCCTTTTCACTTGGCGGGCCGTTGTGTGAGAGAAGCCGACCAGAGCGGCTAGTAGCATTGAGATAACAATTGCAGCGGCAAGCATTTCGACAAGAGTGAACCCTCGACGACCTTGCAAACGTGAAATCGTCCTGGAAGCTCTCATCGTGACGCACCTCCAGATTTCGGAGGTTCAACGTGCGATACAAAATCTGTCGAAACTAAAACGCGTTTGTCTGTCACTCGGACAACGCGAAGCCGCGAAACCTCCGCTCGCGCATTCGCAAGCGGAACGGTTCTATTCAACAGTTCGACAGACCACTGCCAGTCAGCCTGGCCAGGCACAGTCCCCACCGCCGGTCGAACCGGCCCTTTGCCTTGTAACAGGTCGTCCAGCTTTTCATCAGCAAATCGAACGGCCTGCAATGTGTCGGTCGCGTTCTGCAGTTGCGTATTGTGAACTCGAAAAGCCAACAACGTCGTGCTTGCGAACACACCAATGAGAACGGTTCCAACCACCGCTTCGATCAGCGTGAACCCGGACCGCTGTGATGGTCGCCTAGAACCGAAGCAACGCATTGGCCTGCTCCGAACTAGTTGCCTCGAACACTTGCCCGGAAACACCCGAGACAATCACCCACCGGGTTTCATCGCCAAAACCAAGTTCAACTCCGTAGCTTACCGACTGGCCGAGCGGAGACAGTGAAACGCTTGCAGATCGCCGTGTTGCTCGGCGTCGAACACGAACTCCTGTGATTGGAACCGCGGCAGGCAACCGAACCAACTTTTGCGTTCTTCGACCGGATTCGATGCGAATCTGGTTCTCCGCAGAATCAAAAACCAAAGACGCTCCTGCCCCCGACTTCCTCGCAATAACCCGCGCGGCGCGATCGATTGAGGCGATGGTTCCGTTTGCCTGCTGAAGCTGAGTCTTCCTAAACCGACCACGCAAACTGTACGTGGCAATGCTGGCCAACAGCCCAAGAATCGTGCAAGCAACGATCACTTCAACCAGAGTAAAACCATCGCGTCGCATGAGAACCTGAGCTCGCATTCTGCGGCTACTCGTCATAGCTGGTGATGTCTTTGTCTTCGCCTTCGCCGCCCTCGCGACCATCGCCACCCAGACACAACACCTCGTAGGCGAGGTTGTCTCGACCAGGGCTGTTGTATTCGTAGTCGCGTTTCCACGGGTCCTTATTGACCTTCTTCAAATAGCCGTCGCCGGAACCGTCCAATGGGTTCGCCAGCACATCGAGGCCTTCTTCGTTGGTTGGATAACGACCGTTCTCTGCGTAGAAAGAATCAATCGCTTCCACCATCTTCGAAATCTCAGCCCGCGCTGTCGTCTGCTTGGCTGAAATCAAATACCGCCGCGTGGCCAGCGTAACGATGCTGGCCAGCATCCCGATAATCACCATCACGACAATCAGTTCGACCAGTGAAAACCCGGATCGCTTTTGACCGCGACGGAAAGGGCGAGTTCGCTTCTTACATAACATTTCCAGCCTCCAGAATTGGCAGGATTGTGGCGAGCAACAGAAAGCCGACGCCAATCGCCAGAACCACAATTAGAATTGGTTCCAGCAAAGATGTGATTCGAGCCGCAGTGGATTCGACTTGTCGATCATAGTCTGTGGCAAGCCTTGTCAGCATCTCTTCCAGACGACCAGAGTCCTGACCGACAGAAAAGACTCGAACCGCAAGTGGTGGGAACACGTTCGTCCGATCCAGCGCCTCAGCGATTTCCGCTCCGGCTTCGATGTGTTCTCCACTCTTCTCCAACGCTTGCGCCAGAACGGCGTTTGGAGTGGACTTGCCCGCCAACTCGATCGCACGGGTTAGTTCGACACCACTCCTCGACAGCGTTCCAACAATCATCGCAATCCGCGACAGGTTTTGCTTGATCAGCATGGGTCCAATAATCGGCAAGCGCAGTAAGAAGCGATGCCACATTATGCGGCCATTTGCCGACCTGATGAAGAACACGAAGGCCAAGAGAGCGATGAACAATGCGATCGCCAGCCACCACAGGTTCCCGACAAGGAAGTTGCTGAAACCGAGTACAGCCTTGGTCGGCCACGGCAAATCGTCGGTCGATTCTGCAATGTTCTCCAGCAGAGGCGGCAGCACAACGGTCATCAAGAACACAGCGGCACCGAGACCAAACACGACAAGAAAACTCGGATACATCAATGATGTGAGAACTCGATCTTTGAACTGCGATGTTCGCAACCGAAACTCCGCAAGCTGTTCCAACACAACGTCCAATGTGCCTGCGTTCTCGCCAACCTCAACCAAATGCACGTCCGTTGGATCGAACAAATCCGGACGTTCGCTGAGTGCTTCAGCCAACCCGGCCCCTGCCGCGACACGGTCCCGAACTTCAACCAATGCGACGTTGAGCGGGCCTGAATGCTGTTCAATGATTGTGTCGAGCGCTTCCAAGAGTGGAATGCCGCCGTGAAGCATCATCGCCAATTCATGAACAGCACCAGTCCATTGTTGTCTGGCACCACGGTTCTTAAACCGAGCCCACGATAGCGATCCCGCAGCCGAGTTCCGTTCGGCCAACTTACGAACCGAGATCCCCTGCGCCCGCAACTGATCACGAGCTTCGCGCGGAGTGCTGGCGGCGATTGTGCCGCTGACAGACGCGTTCGAACGTCCGATTCCCTTGTAGTTAAAAACAGCCAGTGGATGGTCTCGCTATGTGAATCGAACGAAATGTCGTCTATAGCTGTTCGATGTCCGCATCACCAAGGCTGGCAACGCGTTCGACTTCTTCCCGTGTTGTGACGCCAGACTCAATTTTATCCAGCCCATCACGACGCAACATCCGCATTCCATCAGCGATCGCCGCCTGTCGAATATCTGCCGCACTCGCTCGTGATTCTACCTGACTTCGACTGCGTTCGTTGAGAACCAACAACTCGAAAATGCCAACACGTCCTGCAAACCCGGATCCGCGACACGCATCGCACCCACCAACGACATACCCATCCAACGATGGAGTTTTGCACTCAGGACAAAGTCTCCGAACCAGCCGCTGAGCAAGAGCAGCAATCAACGAACTGCTCACCAGATACGGTTCAATGCCAAGATCAAGCAACCGCGTCACAGCGCTGGCTGCATCGTTGGTGTGCAGTGTCGAAAACACCAGGTGACCGGTCAACGACGCCTGAATTGCCATGACGGCCGTTTCGCGATCGCGAATCTCACCCACCATGATGATGTCGGGATCTTGTCGCAGCACACTTCGCAGCCCGGTTGCGAATGTCATTCCCTTCTTCTCGTTGACCTGAGTCTGATTGATGCCGTCTAGCTGGTACTCAATCGGATCCTCAATCGTCAGCACGTTCTGATCGCGCGAATTGATCTCCTGGAGAGCACTGTAAAGCGTGGTCGATTTGCCGCTGCCGGTTGGTCCAGTCACAAGGATCAAACCATGATCGCGCCGAATCAGCTTCCGGAAGGTCTCGCGTGTTCCAGACGGCATCCCCACTTCGTCCAACGTATAAAGCCGCGCGCTTTTATCGAGAAGACGTATGACGATTCGTTCGTTGTGGCTGGTCGGCAGCGATGCGATGCGAAGATCGACAACACGATCACCAAGCTGAACCGTGGCTCGACCATCCTGAGGCAATCGCTTTTCGGCGATGTTCATCCGCCCCAGAACCTTGATTCGCGTGATGACTTCTTCCTGAACCGCTTTTGGAACCTCAATCGAATCAGACAGGACACCGTCAATCCTCTGACGAACAACAATACGATCTTCGTACGGCTGGATATGAATATCGGAAGCACCCGCTTTCACAGCATCGGACAGCAAATGATTTACCAACCGAATCACTGGCGCACGGCCGTCGGTTGCGAGCAAATCTTCCTGTCCGGTAAACGCCGCCACGTCAATCACGCCGTCGGCGTCGTCTATGGAATCAATGACGTCCTGCGTACGACTTTGCTGCTGCGTATACGCCAGGTTCATCGCAGTGGTGATGGCGTCCGCTGTGGCGACCCACGGTTCAGCAAACCGATTGAGAACCCGATTCACCACGTCAGCTTGTCGCCATCCGTCTCGGCTACTGACCGCGAGAAACAGCTGACCTTCGCATTCAAACCCCATCACCCCATGCGTTCGCGCGAAGCCAATATCGAAGTGTCTTAGAAAACCGGGAGCCGGAGTTTCCGTAGAAAGGTCGGTTCGGACCGGTGCATCAAGTAGCTCGGCCAGTTGCTGAGTCGATTCGTTATCGACTGAACCACCTTGTAATCGATCGATGCTCATTTCATCAGAACCGGACCGCTTCTGGGATAGTCACCGACGATACCTGCTCGATGCTTCGCTCGATTAGAAACAAAACGCAGATCGCCGAACCGTGAGTCTCGCAGAATCAGTGGTCGGATGAAAAGGAAAAACGATGTTGTGTCGACGCCCTCTGTCGTTCGTCCGGTCAGCTCTCGAATAATGGGGACCTTTTCCAGCCATGGAACGCCGGTAAACGAATTGGTTTCGCTGTCCCGTTTCAGCCCGCCTACGATCACCGTTTGTCCATCGGGAATCGTGACTGTACTGCCAACTCGATCAACCTGTCTCGGCGGCGGCAGACCATCAGTCCCAGCTCCGTTGAAGGTGCTGAATTCTACCTCAAACTCCAACTGCAGATTGTCGTCTTCGTTAATGTGTGGAGTGACATTCAGAATCGTGCCCGCCGACTGATTGCCACCAAGGCTGGTTGTAGAAACAGTGTCGGATGCGTTCACACTTTGAAACGGAACGCTCACAACAGATTCCAACTGACCAGTACTATTGTCGTTGACCAGTATCTTCGGAACCGCCAAAACTCTGGCTCGCGAATTCGCAGCCAGGGCCTGAACAACAACGTCAGCAACTTCGGGATCGACCAGCGTTCCGTTGAAACCCAACGACGGACTAATCGTGAGCGCACCGGAGGTGGAATCGACTTCACTTAGTCCGAACGACGTAAAACTGAATAGCCGCTTCGCACCTTCGCGATCACCCCCGGAAACTTCGACACCCAACGCGAAGTCGTCTGAAGTATCGACCGCCACAATCCTCGCTTCGATCAGAACCTGCGGCCGACGCTGATCCAGCGACTTAATTAGGTTCGCATACATCTGCTGCACACCGGCCGGAGCCACAACAATCAAACTATTGGTTCCAACATCCGCCGAGACCCTCGCGCCACCAGGCAGCACTGCCGCACTTTGAAGTCCGCCGAATCCACCAAGCTGAAGGTTTTGCGGTAGAGCCGCCACTTCGTTTTCGTTGGCACGGCGTTGATTTGGCGTGGACGCTGAGTTTTCAACACCGGGTGGAAATTGTGAGAAGCTGTCTGGCTGGTTCGTATTCACGCCGCGAACGTTGACTGACGCAGACCGGTTCATCCCGCCAAACCCAGTGTTATTTGGGAAGAACCCCTGCCCGGTTTGAAACGGGTTCTGGCCACCGAAGCCCTGGTACCCGTTGAGTCCACCAAGGCCACCACCTAATCCGGGCGTTCCTCCAAGCCCGTAGGCTTCCTGCAGAGCCAGCAAGGTTTGCAGCACTTCAGCCGCCCGCGCGTTTCGCAGTTTGTAGAACTGGATAGGGCTCTGTTCGTCTCGCACAGGACGGTCGAGTTCCTGAATAATCTCAGTCACCTTGCGATGAATCGCATCCGTCGCGCGAACGACCAAAAGGTTGCCGTCTTCGTCTAATGTGGATTGATAGGTTCGTTCGGCGTCCTGTGGAGGCAGCAGACCTTTAATCAGTTTGTCGAGTCGTTCGGCCGAAAGGTTCTGAACCCGATACACACGCGTTCGCAGACCCAACGGAATGTCCAAGCGTTCCAGCAACCTGAGAGCCGACGCTGCCAGCTGTTGGTTGGCGACAACAACAACTCTGTTTCCATGCGAGTCGTCGAGCAGTTCGATCGGCCCTTTCCGCTTCGCACCACCGCGAGCTTCCGCCGGGTTGAGCAACAGTGGGCTTGCTTTTTCAACCAGAGTCTTAGACGACATATTCTTGACGACATAGAAGTCATAGGTCATGTCGCGTGTGGGAACGTCCAGAAGTTTGATCAATCGAGAGATGGTCGCAACGGTCGGTGCATAGTCGCTAATCAGAATCACATTCGACTCTGAAAGCGCGACTGAGTTGGAACCAACCTTGGACAGGAATGGTTTCAGCACGGAAGATAGTTGTTGAGCGTTGATGTAGTTGAGTTTGAACGACTGAGTCACCGGAACAGCTGACCCGTCTGTGCGCATGACTTCAGCAGGGTCACGCTGAGTGGCGAACAGTGGCAAGTCTTTAGCGTCGACAATCCGTTTCCATCCGGGAACTTCGGCATCCACGATGGCTAGATTAGCGGTCCGCAGTGCCGAGTTGAAAAGCGGATACAACGCCGATGCAGGCACATCGGCCGGCGTCCGCATATTGACCTGCCGACGACCAATTTCCGCCGAATAGATAAACCGCTTCTGCATGCGGTCACTAATGAACCGAACAATCGTATCCAGCGGCAATGGCGTTTGACTGTTGAATTGAAGTTGCCCCTGCCCCCGATTCGCCTGCGCGAGAAGAGGCTTGTCCACCGCGCCGAAACACATCGCGCAGAGAACAGCAAGAGAACAAATTGAGCGCTGAGAGACACGCATTGGCTGGCTTCACGAGAGGTGAGAAGTGAAACCCAAAGGAGGGGCAGGCAAAGTACGCCGCTGAATCAGACGTGGTCAACCCGATCTACCCACCACACTCTCGCTTCTTGACCCTATCGGCAAAGCCTGCCGATGAGTTGCGACCTCAAGCGAAAATCCACCAGTACCAACGGCGGCCATCACAAAATGAAGAACCCCCGAACGGGATCTGACTCGCAGATCTCGCCCGAGGGCCTCCTCGCTACATCCAAATATCGCTTGACCACCTTGGCTGCACAGCACCAAGACTAAGACCGCTCTTGCGGCGAAGAACCATCCGAAAATTCCGTCCCAACGTCGCAGCCGCACACGGTCAAGCGGGACGCTTGTTAGCCGAAGCCACCGGGGCCGCCGCCTCCCGGGCCTCCTCCACCAGGGCCGCCCGGACCACCGGTGCCCGGAAGCGATGGATTGCTCGGCTTACCAGGTGGCGGTGGTGGCGGGAAACCACCCGGCGGCGGTTCAAATCCACCAGGCAGATCGATCTTTCGATCAGCAAACAGTTCCAACTTCGAACTCTGTCCGGCACTCACGAAGTTACGAACGTTTGGCAACACGGCCTCCATGTTGGAGTCGTTCGGAATGCCAAACCAATTCGCAATATCAAATGCGTACTCGTCCGTACCGGTTGTAGGAATCAGCCGTCCTCGGCCGGTATCGAGATCGTCGTTCGACAGCAGGCGATCCGGATAGACCCCCTTGACATCGCCACCATTCACAGTGCCACCAACAGCAAGCTGGTTACCACCCCAGGCGTGGTCACTTCCACGCCCGTTTGAAGATAGCGTTCGACCAAAGTCGGAAGCTGTAAACGCAACCACATCGCGTTCCGTATTGAGCTCGACCGTTGCGTCGTAGAACGCCTTGAGACTCTTGGAAACATCCGGGAACATCCGTTCGTGGTTCGCCAAAACTTCATCGTGGTGATCCCAGCCACCAACTGTGACGAAGAAAATCTGACGCCGCTGCTGCAGCAATTCCCGTGCACCAATTGTGCGTGCGATCATCTTCAGCTGGGCCCCAAGGTAGGACTCAGGGAATTCAGTCTGAAGCTGAACAGAGTTAATCGCATTGTTGAACTGAATGGCCGCATCGACCGCAGTTCGACGAGACTTGGCGTGCGTCTTCTCCAACAGGTCAGCATAGGTTTGCCCCAGCATCCCATCAGTTGCTCGCGTGTAAATGCGATCCTGTGCGTTGGTGCCGTTGTAACCGTTTAACAACGTTGCACCGCCGGTATGAACCACGTACGGAATCACATCTCTTCCAGTCTGGAAGATATTGGTTCCCGACACCGAAAAGTTCATCGACATATGCGGGTTGTTATTGGTCTCGTCCGTGACCAAATCCGCCATTCGTCCTGCCCAGCCGGTTACCTGCGATCGAGATTCCGGGATCGAAGTTTGCCAGTGACGAATGAGGTCCGCATGTGACAACAGTCCGAGAGGACGGTTCAGACCAGACTGATACTCAGACATTGTCGTTGGCCGGATCAGAGAACCGACGTTGGCGACAAAGGCACAGGCTTTGTCGTCGTAGAGTTCCTTAATCTCCGGCATCGATGGGTGGATACCAAAGCGACGCCCAGCGGCAGAAGTGATCGGCAGGAGGTCTTCTTTCGCCAATGCAAGGCCGCCATCGGCTGGATTGCCACGAATCGATGCGTAGTCGCTGTACTCGTCATCTTCACGAGGGACCAGCATGTTAAACGAGTCGTTGCCCCCGAAGAGGAAGACACAGACCATCGCCTTGTATCCCTCGTAGTTACTCTGCATCGACATCGCTGCATGAGTCGCTTTGAGGTTCAACATGCTCGACATAACGGCTGTTGATGTCAGAGCAGAACAGCCACCGGCGGCTCGAATAAATCCACGTCGGCTCAGTGAAGCCAGTTGATCTTTGAAGTTGTTTATCATGATCGATTCCTGATTGTGTTTGAGAAGTGCTCCGGGCAAGACAAGCGAATCAACGCGTGACTGCCGTCTGCGGAGCAACAATGACGCTCAGAATTGCCGCACGAGCACGCGATGTCGCGTTCGTGGTTTCCTGAGACAGCGCGTCGATCAGGTTCTGGCGGAACGAGTCATCCAGATTGCCGTGTGCGAGCTTGACGTTCAGGTGGTCAACCAAAGCTTCAGGGTTCGACGCGAGCGACTTCGCTTCGCTGAAATCGAGAGTCATTTCGTTCTTGAACGAATAAGTGCCGTTATTCAGCAACCAGTGGATCGACTTCTCAGAGTAGATCTCCCAGCGATACCGGTTCGCCGCGCGGTTGAGTACGACCGATGTTTCGTTCTCAAACTCAGGTGCATGCACGGTTCCGTTTGGCATCCGAGTCGAACCGTTGTAGCTCACGATATCCCCCGCCGGTTGGTGATCGGGCAGGTAGAAGTTGAAGACACTTGGCGAGGCCATGAAACCCTGCGTCCAGTGGTATTTCATGTCAGCCAGCATGAACCGACCCGTCGGATAGTCCGGCGCCGCGTTGAATTTTCGCAGGAAGGCCGTGTAGCGAACCATGGGCTCGTTGAGACGAGAATCTTCTGTACCGTTGTCTGAAACGTTTACGGTCCATGTCGCCGGGCCGGTCTGAGCGATGTTGAACGAAATCGCATTCATAACATCGTCGTCAAGCAAAATGGCTTTGATGACGGCCTTCATATCGCCGTTGGTGTTTTGCCACGCCTGAGTCACACGAGAAAGATGCCCTTTGGATGGATTCGACTTAACCATTCGCTGAATCAGCCGACGCCCGATAAAGGGAGCGATATTCGGATGATTCACCAGGTTATCGATCGCACCATTCACATCCTGCAACATGGTTTGACCACCAGGCAAGACAGCTCCATTAAGTAGCGTCTTTGGATCAGTGTCATGCTCTGGCTCATGCCCTTCCATGGGAGCGTGGAAATTTGCAGGAGTCCAAATTGTGTTGGTGTTGCCGCCTGGGCCAACTGCATATTTCAAACCAGTGAAGACTCTGGCGAATGCTTTGATGTCTTCGTTGTCGTAGGTTTCGATAAGCGAACCGTCGGGAGCCTTCTTGAAGCTGCCGTCTGCGTTCAGTTCGTACAAACCGATCGTGAACAACTGCATGACTTCGCGAGCATAGTTTTCATCAGGGAATCGATTAACAGAGAGGTTCGCCTTGCGATTCCGTAACGCACTCAGAAAGTTGCCCATGCAGGGATGGAGAGAAACGTCCAGAACAACATCGCGATACGAACGCGATGCATTCTTGATAAGTTGGTCGTAGTAATGCAGCGGCGCGAGGTATTGCAGTTCGCCGGTAACATCGAGAGCTCTGTTGTTGAACATGCCATCGTTGATGACACAAATCTGAATCAGCGCCCAGGCGATGCGTTGACGCAGTTGATCAGGGGCCGCCATGGCGTTGTGCCAGAACGCGTGGTGGCGATATCGCTGCACCCATGCGTTGTTCGCAAGTGGGTCTACGCCG
The DNA here is from genome assembly GCA_045105495.1 of Planctomycetaceae bacterium. GTDB lineage: Bacteria > Planctomycetota > Planctomycetia > Planctomycetales > Planctomycetaceae > CAYNWT01. The sequence goes on along the minus strand of JBGCDN010000757.1, from coordinate 2,763 downwards.
TCATCCGCCATCATCTGTTTCGCAAGCGGTTCGAGGTAAGACGGCTGCAGAGCAAACTGGTCGTCAATCCATTCCTCAAGGGCCGGCTTCTCGCCGATCTGTTCCATCCTCTGAACCAAGCCGTCAACATCGGCGTCTTGTCCGCCGAAGGTCGCTTTGTCCAGGAAGGCGGTCGCGAGAATTCTTAGTCGAACTCGCTGGGCTGCGGCTTCACTATTGGCTTTGATGCCGCCAGCGAAAGCCGGGAAAGAGGTGGTCACGCATAGCAGCGCAACAACACACAAAGTACACAGACGCCGGTTCATTAGTCCCTCCGCGAAAGGTTTCATGGATTGGCTGTGTGCAGGTCAAAAGTGTTGACCGACAAACAGAATGTTGCCACGAACCAGAGCGAACTGGGGCATCAAAACTCAGCGGAAGCCAGGTAGAGACGCCATGCCCTGCTTCGTCGTGCTCAATCCGAATTGCAGAATTGCAACGATAGAATCGGTTAGAGCAATTACGACTCTACCCTGACATACGATAATTGCAATCGCAAAACCAAGTGTCGAGTATCGCATGTACACAACATCGACCAGAGCCGGTTCGACCACTTCATGCGGGAGGAGTCTGAAGGAACCGATAGCCGGTACCTCGAACCGAGAGAATATGCTCGGGAGAACCGGAGTCTTTCTCGATCAGTCGCCTTAGCCGCAAAACGAAGTTGTCTATAGATCGTGTCGTAATATCAGCCGTCTCACCCCAGACATTTTCCATGATGTCGGATCGCGACAGAACAACACCTTCGTTCTGAAGAAAGTACTTAAGCAATTGCTGCTCCATGGTGGTCAGCGTTTGCGTTTCTCCGTCTCGATGAATCTCAAAACGTCGGAGATCGACCATTACTTCGCCAACCTGAACCGGTTCGCTTTCCGGTTCGGAAGATTCCACTGGCATGCCAGGACGCGAGTGTCGGTCCAGCAAATTACGCACGCGGCTTAGCAACTCTGGTAGTTCGAAAGGTTTCGTAACGTATTGATCAGATCCACAATCAAACGCCTGAGCTTTGTCTTCACTCAGTGTGCGAGCGCTGAGAACCAGAATAGGTATGGTCTTATTTTGTTCTCGCATTTTGCGGCAGACTTCGTAGCCGCTCATACCTGGAAGCATGAGATCAAGGATCACGAGGTCCAGAGATTCACCCGCCTCTTCGAACCTGGCAATCGCCGTTAGGCCATCACCCGCAACATCTACGGCATAGCCTTCCTGTTCAAAGTTAAACCGCAGCCCGTCTCGAAGCGCGGGTTCATCTTCGACAACCAAAATATGTGTTTCTGTAGACTCTGACCCTGACATCGTTCGCTACCGTGTTGTTGAAGTGGCAAGTTCAGCAACGGCTGCAGTTGAGGCCGGCTGACTGACTTTCTCTCTCTGTTCTCTTCGCGTCAACTTCGCCCGTATTGGCAAATCCACTACGAAAACCGTTCCGGATTCTCCATCAGTTCGAGACTCCACTGTGACTCGGCCTTTCAACAGCCCGACCAACGTCTTCACGATGTGCAGTCCGAGCCCGGTTCCCTTTTGCTTCCGCGCCAGTTCGTCGCCTTCTCGATAGAACAAACGAAACACTTTGTTCCTGGATTCGCGCGGAATGCCTTCACCATTGTCGGTAACGCGAACCACAATTCGATCGTTCGAACGCTTCCGAGTTCGTACATGAACGCGAGGCTGAGCACCGCCGTACTTGACAGCATTGTCCATCAGGTTGCCGAAGATCATTTCCAGAAGCATCCGTCGCGAGCGGACAATCGTGTCGTCGGTTTCAAATTCAAAAACCTCGTCCACTGTGCAACTACGATGAACACAAGCAGACTCTGCACAGCTTCGCAGAAAGTCGCCGAGAACAATCTCTTCCGGCGGCGATTCGTGGCCAATCGCATCCAACCGGCCGACCTTCAGAAGCTGATTAATAAGTCCATCGAGCCGAGTCAACTCGGTTCCCATTGTGGAATAGAACCCGCCCCGTTGTTCTGCAGTCAGCTCGCGCATTTGCAAAGTTTCGAGATACAGCTTGAGAGACGCAATCGGTGTTTTGAGCTCGTGCGTCACGCTGTCAACGAAGTTCGCCTGCCGACGGTTCAGCTGAATCTCTTTGATTGTGAGAAACAAGTAAAACGAGATTCCAAACACACTAATTCCAAACCCGATGGCGCCAATAGTCAGCGCGGCGAACTGGTGCTCTTGTGCGAGGAGAACAATCAGCACGACCATCAGCGTGACGTTCACCGTCATGAGAATGACGCTGGTCCAGATCGGCAAATGAAGGTGTCGGCGCTGGCGGCGAAAGACAGACAAGACTGATCCCGTTTCGAAGGAAAACGTACGTCTTCATACTACGGCGCGAGTGCTGGTCTGCCAATACGCTGGTCCCCGATGCTTCACAGAAGTTCCACTGCTTGAACGCAGCCAAGCGCAAGCCCACGTCGTAGCTGTCGTCGGCTGACTGAATTGCCTTGCTCAAAACCGCCCATGCGGCGAAGACCCAACCGCAACCAACATCCCAATGCCACTGCCGCACACCGATGCAACTGGACGTTGCTAGGCGGTGTCGGGGTTGAAGCCTTTGGCGAGTTCGCTGTCCCATTGTTCGAGCAGCGGCCAGTCGGTCGCACAGGTGCCGAAGTCGGCCATGCGTTGATAACCGTCGAGGCGATCGATGGTGTTTTGAAGTAGCGCCGAATCGTTTCGGAAGATTGGTCCGTGAGCCGGCAGCAGCCACTTCAC
>JBGCDN010000756.1:0-16274 GCA_045105495.1 Planctomycetaceae bacterium | reverse complement strand
AGAACCGAAAGCCCGCCGTCGTGTTCGTCGTTCTGCAGATGACGTGATGCTGCTGTCCACTCACCAACATCCGATGCAGATTCCGCCAACGTCTTCTGACAGACCTCGCAGGTCTCAAGATGCTGTTCAATCTCAGTCTGTTCGAACCCATCGACGTCGCCGCTAAGCAAAGCAGCAACTCGAGTTGGATCGCATTGTTGTTTCGAGTTCACAATTCTCACTCCGAACCACTGACGGCTTCTCGCACCACCACCCTGACTTCAGCTTCGCGCGTCTCGCAGGTCGTCTACTGCTTCTTTCAGTCGCTTCATCACTCGACTTCGCGCCGTGTAAATCGCGCCGGGGGTTTGCCCCAACTGACTAGCAACAAGCGCAACGGGCTTGCCGTCGACTGTCGTTTGCCAGAACGCTTTCCAGGTCGCGTCCTGAAACTCCTTTTGAACCAACCGCGCCGCTTGTCGAAACATAGCGCGTTCGTACTCGTAGTCGATCTCAGTTTCCTGAGCCGCCGGTGACTGGTTCAAAACACGCGTCACGGCAGAACCACCAAGTGCCGCATCTGGCTTCATCCGCCGGAACACATCAATGATCGCGTTCCGAGTCACTCTTGAGAGCCAATGACGAAACCGACCTCGATTCGCATCCTCTTCCCAATCGCCAATCGCCCGCGCGACGGAGACCAAAACCTTTTGAGCCAAATCCTGTGCGTCGGCGTCCTGAAGACCACGACGCCTGGCCATGCGATAAATGACCGGTCGATACAGCTCAGAGAACACCGACCATGCATGGACATTCGAAGGATCTCGAATATCGACCAGCAGACTGGCTCTAGTATCTGGAAATTCTTGCGGCAATGGTGACTCCTGCCTGCTTCACGCAGCCGTTGGATCGAGTCTGTCAGAGTTTTGCGATTTCCGCTCAGATCCATCGTATCGAGCGTCGGGCTCACATCCATACGCAGTACAAGGAATGTTCCTGTCGATATGATGTAGGCGTGAGTTCTGGAGCCACACGCTAATCGTTAGGCAGGAAAACCATGGGCCAAACCATAGAGATTGTTCACGAATCGGGATTCCTTGAACGCGGTCAAACGGTCGAATTCCCAATCGTACTGAACCTCGATCAGCCAATGAGCCGCGTTCGCAATGTGACCGCAGAGTTCTACGCGGCTGAGCGAGCGGAAGCGGAATACACGGAGACCGAAACAGACTCTGATGGAGATACGCGCACTGTGACCAAGACCGCGGTCGAACATCACACGATTCTCAAGGAGAGCTTCGTGTTGCACGGGAACCCATCCCCGGGATTCTTCAGAGGCCTGATGGATTCGATGGCAACCGTCGTTGGCGGTGGCAAATCGGGAACCCTCGGTTCCGGCACTCATGAATACTCAGTGGCCGTCACACTTCCAGAAGATTTGCCCCCCAGCATGGAAGGCAAGAAGTGCCAGGTCTTCTACAAGCTAACCGTTCGAATCGATCGCTCACTCGCCCGCGATCCGCGTGAAGAGAAGAAATTCCGCGTGGTGCCAATTGCACAATCGATTGAGCCACAGCCCGTTGTCGCGCGCTTCCCAAACGAAGATGGATTTGGCTTCTGGCAGCGAACGTTCGGCAAGCAGGCACATCTGACGCTGGTCATCGACCGCGACTCATTCGTCTCTGGCGATAACATGGATTGTATGTTTGGCGTGGAAACCGAATCTCCAATGAAAATTCGAAAGATGACGGCACGTGTTCTATGCATCGAAAAGACGAAGGCTCACGGCCACTCCGACTCCTACACACACGCTTCCGAGCCAATCACTCTGGAAGACAAACAAGAGCTACCCAACCAATTTTCAAAACGATTCACCATGCCGTTAGACGCAATGGGCCTTCCAACATGGAATGGAAAACTCTGCAACGTCGATTGGTACGTCGAAGTAACCCTCGATGTCCCGTGGGCCGCCGATCCGGTAATCCGTGCACCAATTCGCGTTGTGTTTCCTTAAACAGCAAAGCTGCAAAACCCAGGCGATAAGCAAAGCACTGCTTAGCTGTGACTAATTTGCAGCAAACCTTTGACGTCGTATCGCTGAACTTCAAGTTCCAGGACACTGTCGTTTGTAAGGCCTTCGACGCCGTCCGCAAGAGAACCGAATTGAACACCACTCAAGACCAGCCGGTTGCTGTCTTGGCCTGGCACAAGGTTCACCGCAATGTTGAGAACCTCTGAAACGTTCTCCTGAATGTTTTCTGGCAGCGAGCCAGTTGAGACCGCGTCTTCCACAGCTCCCATCGGGATCTGCGTCAACGCTGCACCCAGGACGGCAGCTCCGGCGACATCACACAAGATGTGGCCTTTTACAGTGCCTTCGCTATCCACATAAGAAGCCGACACACCCACCCCCTCGGGCTTGCTGGCACTCGCACTCGCGGTCACAGATAACCCGTATAGGTTCGTGAGAAACTCAGAGATTTCTCCACAATTTGAAGTTGCAGTCGCCATTGATCTATCCCCAGGGAAAGTTGTCTTGGAACTCGCGCGGAGCGTATTGCTACAACGCGACGTTCATTGGTTTTGTTAGTTGCTAGTTAAGAAACGGCCGGCATGATTGCGGCCTGCATTGATTCTGCTGTAAACGGTTTCGTCACGAGAAAGCTCGCACCGGAATCCATTGCGAGCTGCCTGGTCTCTGGGCCGCTTTCTGATGTGATGAACCCAAACAACACCTCGTTGCCCGACTCACGCACGCGTTTCAATAGGTCAATGCCCTTCATCTCCGGCATATTCCAATCCGACAACACAAGATCAGGTGGATCCTGCGCGATCTTCTCCAACGCTTCGACACCATTAGTTGCTTCTGTTGTGGTATAGCCGGTGAGGTCTGTCTGTTTCAGCGTGCGTCCGATGATCATCCGCATCGCCTTGCTGTCATCGACGATTAGTATCTTCACGATTCTGTCCCTTTTGGCTTCGACTACTGCTGTTCAGTGAGACAGACCTCGAACGGTTGTCCCTCACACGCAAAGGACACACGAAGGCCGCCGGGCTCCAGTTCCATCGCCGGACCAACACACGGCAGCGACAATCCGCAGTCCTTGTCGACGATACCCTTGGCGTTACCACCAATGATATTTACGACCTCACCCAAAGCGTCCTGTACGTCCTGTTCTTCCAAGTCGCCTGGCTCCCCTCCAAACATAGCACAGGCGATCTGTTCGGCTAGTTCTCGTGTTGCGAGAACCGTCATTTGCGCGGCCCACTCACCGTCAATACGGATAGCAGCCTGCAAACTATTATCAACACTAACGTTGGCGCTGGTTTCAGTGTCTGAAAGCGACATAGATAACATGGAACAGAACAGATCTTCTGTCATCTGCTTAATGTCGTGAGCTTGGATCAGCCTTGAATCAGGCTTTTGGTCGGTAGCAAACTGTGGCATCAATCTCTTCCCTTTGATATTGCGCGCCCATGCCAATCATTGTTTCGGCCGCGCCAATGAACAGGTAACCGCCCGGATGAAGAACTCCCCGGACACGCTGAAGAATGTCGGCTTTTGCCGCAAGTTCGAAGTAAATAAGAACGTTGCGAATTAGCACGACGTCAAACTGCCCCATATATGACCAGGGCTTAGTAAGGTTCATACGTTTGTAGTCAATGAGCCCAAGCACCTCGGGCTTGACTTGCCATGTGGATCCATTACGAGAAAAGAACTTAACCAGTTTGGCAACAGGCAAGCCCCGATTCACCTCCATCTGACTGTATTGGCCGGAACGACATTTCGTTAGCATCGCTTCAGACAGGTCTGTAGCAACAATCTTTATCTTCCAGTTACTAAGCTCTGGAAAGTGCTCTCGAATGACCATCCCTATCGAAATAGGCTCCTGGCCGCTTGAGCTCGCCGCAGACCAGATGCGTATGGTTTTTGTTTGCTGATTACGGGCGATAACATCAGGCAGAATTTTCTTCTGCAGAGCCTGAAACACGTGCATATCCCGAAAGAAGCTGGTCTCGTTTACGGTCACAGCTTCAGCGACGTCTGTGGAGAGCTTTGGGTTTCTTGTCCGCCTCAGCTCGTTAACCAGTCCCTCTACATCGTCCAGGCCCATTGTCTCTGCCATTGGAGCCAAGCGTTGCTCCAGCATATAGCTCTGGCGAGGCGAGATGACGTTTCCGGACTGCTGTTCAACAAGGTCCCTGATGAACTCGATGCTTTTCGTTGCGAGTGCCATTTAATCTCTCTCTCTCTCGAGACGCTTTATCTAGTTTCAGGAAGCAGTGCAGAAGCAACGTTCGTCGAATGCTGCTGCCATCAATTCGCTGATTTGTCTTTTACTCAAAATCGGCCAGAACCAAGGGATCGGACCTATGCTACCGGCATTGGTTTTCGAACATGCCGCAATAGTTCGGAGGCCATTTGATCAAGCGGAATAGTCTGATCGGCAAGACCTTCTTGGCTTACAGCGCCGGGCATGCCCCATACGACGCTACTCTCTTCATCCTGAACGAGAATTCGTGCACCCTGCTTGCTCAATGCTCGAGCACCGGCAGTGCCATCGTGCCCCATACCAGTCAGCACAACACCCAACGCTCTGGAGCCATAAACATCGGCGACGGATCGAAAGAGCTGGTCAGCCGCCGGACGACACGAGTGCTCTGGCGCGTCTTGGTTCAAGGCGATGCGAACGGTGGTTTTGTCGCGAACCACAGCCATGTGGTTATCACCTGGAGCAATAAAGATGTCACCGGGACGGACTGGCTCGCCATCAGCCGCTTCCCGGACCGCGTGCCCCTTTTGTGACGCAAGGCGTTCTGCCAGCAAGCTTGTGAAGACCGGAGGCATATGCTGAGCAATCAGTATCGGAACTGGAAGATCTACCGGTAAGCCATCAACTAGTTTTGCGAGCGCCGCTGGACCGCCTGTGGAAACACCAATGGCGATAGCGGAAACGGGCCCGGCGGATACCCGAGGTCGAGGCACTGCAGCCTTTGGCGTGTCTGTCCGAGGAACGGCTGCCGGCGCCTTTGTGGCTGGCTGGGGCATGATCCTCACCGCCGGTGATGCCGGCTCTGGCTTCCGCCATTGAAGGATCTTTGGAATGAGATTTACGCGAAGATGCTCCATAGCCTCGTCGACGTGGCCTGCGCCAACAGGTTTGGTCGCGAAATCACTGGCACCGGCAGCGATTGCATCCAAAGTCGCTTCAGCGCCTCGACTGGTGAGTGAGCTGAACATGATGACGGGTAGGGTTCGATGATGGCGACGAACCTCACGGACCGTATCGATCCCGTCCATTACCGGCATCTCCACATCCATCACGATTACATCTGGCTTAACACGGCCAATCTGGTCGACGGCTTCCCGCCCATGCCGCGCCTCAAAGACTACCTGCAGCGACGGGACGGAGCTAATTGCAGTCTTGATCAGCCGTCGCATCACAGCAGAATCATCGCACAGCATTACTCTTGTTTTGTTATTCATCATTGAGCTTTCTGACTACCAGCTACGCTGGACATCCTTGGCAATGGCATCAACAAGGGACTCAGCGAGGGCGAAGAAGCGTTGCTTGGTTGACGCCCGAAATTCTGCAATTCCATGGTTCTCTTCTGGTCGGTAGCCGTCAGCGGAACCATGACTCTGGATGTAGTTGGCGATGTGATCTGCAGCAGCGGTCAGAGCAATCAATATCTGATCGGCATGGTCTACCGCGGGCGAGTGGTGCCAGCCAATCGCAGCCACCAGCGAAGTCGGCAAGTCGCTTTGCTCGGCAAACCAAGCACCAAAAGCAGCATGGTCGGTCCCCATTACGGCACGCTCCTGTTCGAGCGTCATGGCTGATTCTTCAAAGTCCAGGAGGTCGGCTTCTTTAAAACCTCGCGGAGCAGCGATTGCCAGCAGCATTCGACCGAAGTCATGCAGCAACCCTGCTGTGTACTCTTCACCCTGAAAGCCAAGCTGCAGAGCTCTATTGAGATGTGTCGAGGCCGTCGCTGTTGCAACACTGTGCTGCCAGAGTACTTCTCTCACCCACTCATGACCCACTGGCAGGATCTTCATCAGGCTCGCTGCGCTGGAACTGAGAATCAGATTCCGGCATTGGCGTAGCCCCAACCGAACCATCGCGTGTTCGACAGTTACGACAGGATGGTTGCCTGCAAATAGAACGCTGTTGGCGAGAGAGAGCACTTCGGATGTCAAAGCAACATCTCGTTCGACAATACGCCCAAACTTTGCACCATCACAGTCGGGATCTTTACTTAGCTCCAACGCCTCTGCGGCCACAGATGGCAGCATCGAGAAGCCCTCAATCCGCGCAAACAGCGCGCCTCGGAGGCTCTCTGGTGGGAGATCGATAGTGGTTATGGAAGAGTGCATTGCGAGTTTCTAAGACGTTGGTAGTAAGTCATTCATCTTGAATTGGAGTCAGGCTGGCTGGCTAAGTTGCACGCCGATGAGCTGAAGCTTCTCGACGAGTATGTCTTTCGTGAACGGCTTCATGACGAACTCATCGACGCCGGCCATCAAAGCTTTCACCATGCGGGCCGGTTCTGTTTCGGTCGTCACCATTACCAACTTGGTGCTCGTGTACTTTTCGTTCGCTCGAACGGCTTCGACGAATTCGAGTCCGTTCATGATCGGCATATTCCAGTCGACCAGCACCACGCCGATGTCATCGACATGTTCCGTGAGCTGTTCGAGGCCTTCACCGCCATGCCCGGCCTCGATCACCTCGAAGCCAAGGCTCTTCACAACGCCGCCAATAATTCGACGCATTGCCTTTGAGTCATCAATGACCAGTGCTTTCATGTCACAAAATCCAACAGTGAGAAGTGATATCAAAAGTTCATGGAGAGCCGCAGAAACCAGGCGCTCTCAGAAAGTCAACGTGTTTCGCCGCCGAAACGCCTGAGCTAGCAGAGGCTATGCTCAGCCCGAAAAAGTGGTTTCGACCGGAGCTGAAAGTCGATACTTGCCAACCCCACCGGAGCCACCATCGGAGTTTCCGAAGTGTGCCTGGTTGCCAGTCTCGCCAACCAACAGCAGCAGTTCAGCAGCCAGCTCATCAATCTGGCTTGCTGTTTGCCGCGTCTCTTCTGACCCCTTTGTGGTCGTGTTGGCTGCTTCAGCCACCTCGGTAATGCTGTGTGCGATCTCGCCGCTTCCCGTCGCAACCTCAGAGATGTTGCGAGAGATTTCAGACGTCATCGCAGTTTGTTCTTCAACTGCCCCGGCGATCGCATTTTGGCTTTCATTGATTTGCGAGATAATGTCGCTCACAAGACCAATCGCATCGACAGCTTGCTGCGTGTCCGACTGAATCGTCTCAATCCGACCGATAATGTCTTCGGTGGCTTTGCTGGTCTCTTTCGCCAGCTCTTTGACTTCATTAGCGACAACAGCAAACCCTTTGCCAGCCTCACCCGCACGAGCTGCTTCGATCGTGGCGTTGAGTGCAAGGAGATTCGTTTGTTCTGCGATCGAGTTAATAACCTTGATCACGTTTCCAATCTCAGCACTGCTCTCGCCAAGACGGGTGATGGTGGTGTTTGTCTGCCCGGCAGCATCAACCGCGTTGCGAGCGACGCTGGCTGCGTTGGAAGCGTTGCCGGCAATTTCTTTGATACTCGCCTCGAACTGTTCGACAGCAGTCGCCAAAGACTGTGCATTCGCACTGACTTCTTCAGCAGCACCGCTGGCCATTGTGGCCTGATCTGATGTTGCCGCAGCTCCTCTTCGAAGCTTGTTACTTACGTCTGTCAGGTCTCGGTTCGATAGAGAACGGAGTCGGTTGGCCGAACTTAGCAACGGCGTGACCGTTTCTCGTGCCGTGTACCAGCCGAATGCACCAATGAGGCCGAGGGCGCTGAAGCTTGCGACGAGTGACCAGAAGGTTCGACTCTTGACGATCGCACCGACCTCTGCTTCGTCAGCAACAGTTTTATCGGTCGCCATCCCAACAACCTGGTCAATTGCAGCGCGATGCACTTCGTAGTGCTTGCGTAGTGAACCACGAGACAGTGTCTGCGCGAGTTCAGTATTGCCCGCCATACAGGCCGGGATGAATTGCGTGTCGAGCACTTCGTAGAATTTGACCGCTGGGTTGTAGCAATCGACAACCTTTGCCTGCTTCATCTTGCCTTCAGGAAGCTCTGCAACCCAGTACTCGTGGCGTTCCTTGAATTCCTGCTGAAGCTGCTGGCAGCGTTCAACATATCCACGCATCGTCTTCGCATCGACGTTCTCTTCGACCTCGTTCGCCATATGCAAAGCCATAAGATATGACTCAATAACATAATTCGGCGGCGGCAGAATATCCGCGATCAGGTCTTTTCCCTGAACGATTCGTGCATAATAAGGTCCATGCACTTTCGCCACGGACAGAGTGCTCCATGACCACATTCCGTAGCCAACAAACGTGGCAACGCAAACAGCAATAAGGCTGTATATTCGAAAGCGGACTGTTTGATTCTTGAATGACACGAAATCATCCTTTCAAGTAGTTAGGTTTGTCTTGGTTCGCCGTCCGCTAGTTATGCGGCGACGTGAACGACTCGATCCGTGTTCAAAATCAACAGAAGCCTATCGTCCAACTTGAAGGCCCCTCGGGTGAACTCACGTTGGTCACCCTGCAATGTTTCCGGTGGTGGCTCGAAGCAACCCTGGTCAACTTCAACCACGTCGCCAATCTCATCGACCAGAAGGCTGATAGGCCCTTCCGGTGACCGAATTACAACATTCATCGCTGGGCGGTCATCAGGAGGAGGGTCGAGCCCCAGTCGTTGCCGCAGACTCAACGCACTGACAATCTGGCCTCGAAGATTCATGAGACCGTGTACTTCGGGCCTCGAAAGGGGAACGCGAGTCGTGGGCTGACTGCGAATCACCTCCTGTACCTGCTGCACTTCGATGCCAAACAGCAAATCATCAACTCGGAACGTGCAATACGAGCCGCTGGTTCCTGCTGAGTTTTCCATAAGTGTCTCCGTTACTCTGTGGATCAGGTCTTGCGACCGAGCTTGTTTCAAAGGGACTAGGCGGCTGACCACTGGGGGTCGAAGTCCGGCACGGCACCGGCGACAACCTGACTGAGGTCAACAAACTCAGTGACTCGCTCCTGAATCACGCTGCGACTCAGGGCATTCCCGTCAGCATCAACTGCGGGTTCGTGAACGATGTCTACGATCTTGCCAACAACGACTCCAAAGCGTCTGTCACCGACGGAGTAGACAACGGTGTGAAGATCATCGTTAGCTCCGTAGTTCACGCAGCCGCCTCCCAGTTGAACCAATGGAAGGATCTCGCCGCGGTATTGCACCACACTGCTGTGGCCAGACTGCTCGACGTGGCTTGTGGCAAACGTCTCAAGTCTTGAAACCGTCGACAGCCGAATCGCGGAACGAAGACCGTCGTCTGATTCAACAATAAGTAGTGATTCACTATCACCGCTTCGCGAACTCTCAGCACCTTCTTTGTCGCCCAGTGAACGGTCTCGATGTTCTGTCAAAACACCGCTCTTCTGCGCAATTCCAATGACATCGAGAATTAGGGCAACGGTTCCGTCACCCATGATCGTCGTGCCTGCATACGCAGAGATGTTCTTAATATGGGGCCCAGGCGGCTTAACAACGATTTCCTGAGTGTCGGTAATCGCATCAACGACAAGTCCGAACTGCCGATCTTCAGCCTGCAAAACAACAATGTTGACACTGTCGCGCTCGTCGTGGCGTAGCCGTGTACTGGCGAGCCCAAGCTGTTCGTCCAGGTAAACCAGCGGAAGAAGGTTCTCACGCAGTCGATAGACCGGGACGTCGTGGATGAATTCGATTTCTTCGCGAGCGCGATCACCTTCCAGCCGAACCAACTCAAGCAAGTTGACTTGCGGAATGGCGTACTGATCGTCTTCTGTCTTCACAATGAGAGCTGGAACGATAGCCAGTGTCAGCGGAATCTTGATTCGTAGAGTCGTGCCTTTGCCAGGCACACTATTGATATCAAGGGTGCCGCCGATGCGTTCGATATTGGTCTTAACAACATCCATGCCGACACCGCGGCCCGAGACATTGGTCACAGCCGCCGCTGTTGAAAAGCCCGGCAACAGAATGAGTGAAGTGAGTTCACGCTCATTCATCGCCGCAGCTTGCTCTGCGTTCACGATCCCATTCTCAATGGCTTTCTCGCGAACACGTTCCGTGTTTACACCACCGCCGTCATCAGCGATCTCGATGTTGACCTGGCCACCTTCATGAAACGCTCGAAGGTACAAGATGCCTTCATCACGTTTCCCACAGGCTTTCCGAGCGTCGGGAGCCTCGATGCCGTGATCAACTGAGTTTCGAACGATGTGGGTCAATGGGTCCTTGATGGCTTCAAGGATTGTTTTATCCAGTTCGGTATCTTCGCCTTCCATGCGAACTTCGACCTTCTTGCCGCAGGATGCGGACAAGTCTCGAACGACGCGAGGCAACTTGCTCCACGCCTTTCGAATTGGCTGCATGCGTGTCTTCATGACACCTTCCTGCAGCTCCGTCGTTATGAGGTTTAGCCGCTGAGATGCGGCGATCATCGTCGCATCGTCTGTTTCGCCACAGAACTGCAAAATTTGGTTTCTGGAGAGAACCAGTTCACCGACAAGGTTCATGAGTCGGTCTAACAACTCGACATCAATCCGAACCGTACTGTCAGTGACAGAAGTTGATCGCTCACTCGATTCCGTACAAGAATCATCAACGGGTGCCGGCGTCTTCTTTTTTGAAGGAGCCTCTTGTGCTGCAACAACCGGCGCCGGAGCTACTGTGTCGTCAGGACTGTCTGACGCGGCCTGATTAGATTCTGTTTCCTCGGGAGCTGCTGCCGCAGGTTCGTCTATTTCCGGCGCTGCTCCGTCGCCGCCACCTAGTTTGCCAGCTTCCAATAGCTCTTGAAGCTTCTCGACAAGTTCGGCGTAGTCTTCGTCACCTTCGGCTCCTGACCCTTCAACATGGCCAAGGATATCGCGAATCGCATCCACCATCCCGAGAAGACCGTCCGCAATATCGCTGTTCAATCTCAGGTTACCGTCGCGGAGCGGAACCAAAAGGTTCTCGCCGACATGGGCAACCCGTTCCAGCTTCGGCAAAGCCAGAAAGCCGGAAGTGCCTTTGATGGTATGAACCGTACGGAAGATACTGGCTAACCGATCGCGATCCTCCGGCGCATCTTCGAGCGCTAAGAGATCGCTATCCAGTTGGTCGAGGCTTTCGTAGCTCTCAACCAGAAACTCCGTTATGACTTCGTCGAAACCTTCCACGTTCAGGTTCTCCGATGAGACCGCAGGACATACCAAAATCTCGGGACGACGTATGGGACAACTGCCCTACGCACTTCTGAGATTCACGGAGTTATCGAAGGGGCCTTCACCCACTTGCCGAACCGTGACGGACTTCAGGTAAGAAGTTAGGTCAACGAGGTATTCTCATCCGATAATTCGGATCCTGCCGATCGCAACCGACGAGGCCTTTAACGTGGCGTGATCAAGAGAGCCGGCTCTGTCACCGCAGCAATGAGCTCCTGACGGATGCGTCTACCAACAAAATTTGCTCGCTGGCAAACGACAGCGCAACAAAAAAACGCCTCTCCCGAGATCGTCGAGAGAGGCGTTTGAGTTCTGGTTGTAGGAGCGGCTATCTACCCGAGAGCTGCTGAGTCCGGCAACTTAATCTTGAGTCGCTGGCGTTTACCACGCCGCAGAACTTCGACCTCGATTTCGTCACCAAATTCACGGTTCATATTCAAATGAGCTCCCAGCTCCTTCATCGTGAGGGCAGAACGAATCCCATCAACCTCCGTCACCACATCGCCTTGCTTCATTCCAGCCTTCCGAGCCCACGCGCCCCACACCACAACGATTCTGATTGCCAGATCTTTCCGGTCCAGGCCCCGCTGTTTCATTTGGCCGAGTGACAATGGCTTTCCCCAAAACCCAGAACTGGGTCCGACAACAGCAGTTGAAGGACGCCAAGCTGGTTTTGGTGAACGCTTCCATCCTGCCGGAAGCGAAAGCGTTACGCTGATCGGTTCTCCATTTCGGCGAATCAACACAGGCAGCTTCCCGGTTGGCGGAGTGACTTCCAGAACTCGGCTGAAGTCACCGAAGGTCAGGACACGCGATCCGTCTGCCGATTCAATGACGTCACCCTTCTTCAGGCCAACGGTGTCAGCAGGAGATTCGGCGACGATGGATTTGATCATCGACTGATCGTCTGCGTCCAAAACAATACCCAGTCGTTTCGGCGACGGATAAGTAAAGACCATATCCTTCTCAAGCTTGCCCAGCCGAGCGGCTTGATGCAGTGTCGCGTTCTTCACGTCGTGACAATGAATACATGATTCCTTTCGCTTCGAAAGCATCTGCTTCATTGGCGGAATCTCTTCCGGCGTGAACTTCCCGTTTGGCTTGGGTTCGTACTTGTTCCATGGGTGAACCGAATCTGTTTTGTGGAGGTCCAAAACTCGCTGCATCGTGAGCAAGAGTGACTTCTTCGTCAGAAAGCTCTCTGAACCCGCATCATCACGCCCGCCGTATCGAGCGTAAGTTTGGCCGGCAGAGTTTTGAAAGAACGCCATCCAGGTGACATCGAAGTCGAACTGAAACGCGTTCAGGTTCATCTCGTTCATCGATTGAATTCGGACGCAAACAAACTCGCGAGCCATTCGTGCAACTGTGCTGTCGTGACGGACAAACTGCCCGTCGAAATCAGAGCAAGCTTCTCACCTCTCACACCGAAACACGACAAACATCGGCTTGTTGGTTTGCTCGCTCAGAAGTTTGCCTTCTGTGTAGTCGTAGACCCATTCGATCTTGCCATCGACTTTCTCTGGTTCTGGTTTTTGAGCCATTGCCGGTGAAGCAATAACTGCCAGAACCATGCTAAGCATCACGCGACGATAAACTTGCATTGGTTGCTCCCAGGAAGAAGATTTGGACTCAAGCATAACAGGATCCGAATCATTTGAGGCCCCGAATCCATTAGCAAAGCTCCAACACATTTGAACCGCTCGGACTTCCGAATGCCCCGACGTCGCGCTGGTGTCAGCTGAAGTGGCACACAATCGTGCGATGCCGCGCGCGGATGCGATGTCGAGTAGCCAGAAACGCAGGGAAACCGACGTGGCACGCTGTTTGCTTTACAACAAAGTGCGGAGCAAGCAATCCCCGGCCTGGGACACTATTTGAGGCGTGTTCCCCCCTGGCCACGCAGTAGCTCGCAGCTCTTTCACTGCGAGACCGGTGAACCCAGCCGGGGTTTATTTTTACCACTCAAGGAAGCGCTAAACAGCGCAACCGTGGAGAGCACTTACGAACATCGTCCCAATGCAACGGGGCGTTGCCATTCCCTCAATTCAGGATGTCGGATCATGTTCAGCCTACAAAAGATACTCGTCCCAGTGGACTTCAGTGACTTCAGCATGAACGCACTTAACTACGCTGTGCGACTGGCTCGAAAGGTCGATGCGAAGCTATTCATCCTGCATGTTGCATCGCCCGTGTTTAACGAGTTCATGTCAGAATGCCGCTCTTCCTACAAAGAGTCGTACGAAGACTTCGAAGGCCGAGCCCTAACCAAAGTGGCTCAGGATCTGGACAACCTACTCACATCGTGCCCCGTCAGCGACGCAGCGCAGCGAGCGATCCGCGTTGGCTGTCCGGTTTCAGAAATCACAAGCTTCGCCGAGGAAGAAGACATCGACATGATCGTTATGGGAACCCACGGACGCACCGGGCTCTCACATCTCATTATTGGCAGTGTCGCCGAACGAACCGTCCGAGAAGCCCACTGCCCGGTTCTAACTGTTCGAACTCCGACCGTCGAAAAAGAAGAAGCACCCGAATTCAGCCCAGTCTTCTCAATCGCCTAGCAACTCCCAGTTGCATCGGGGTACCGGTTGGTACGTTGGGTGTAGCGAAGCTGGTTCCAGGCCAGTTGGACGGCGACTCTGATTGGCCTGAATCAGCTTCGAGAAATTGAAACCACTTCCTCTACGCGCAAACACTCTCCCGCTCGCGGGAGAGTCGGGCTCTTGGGCCCGGAGAGGGCAAAGCGCAACAGCCAAGCTCCCGGGCAGCTTCGCGTTGTCACGAACGAAATTACGCTCGTTTGTAAAACGGCAGCTTCACGACGGTCGCTGCGTTGCGTTTGCCTCGCAGGTCTACTTCCAATTCGGTTCCAATCGCTGAGTGCTCTTTGGCGACGTAGCCCATGGAGAGCGACTTTTGCAGTGTGGGCGAGAAGGTTCCCGAGGTCACTTTACCGATCGTGTCGTCGCCAAGCATGATGGCGGTTTCTTCACGAGCGATACGGCGGCCTTCCAATTCCAGACCGACTCGAACAAGACGATCCGTTCGGGCTTTGGATGCAGTGACCGCTTCTTTGCCGATGAAGTCCGCCGCTTTCAGCTTCACACCAAACGAGAGGCCCGCCGTGTACGGGTCGGTTTGTTCATCGAGTTCATGCCCATAAAGCGGCATTGCAGCTTCGAGCCTAAGTGTGTCTCGACAACCGAGGCCTGCTGCTTTCAAACCGACCGACTGCCCTGCGTCCATCAATGCGGTCCAAAGTGCGACAGCGTTTTGGTTCTCGACAATAATCTCGCACCCGTCTTCGCCAGTGTAACCCGTTCGCGTCACGATGGCGTAATTGCCCTGGGCTGTGGTCTCGCAGCCGTGGTAGTACTTCAGCCCTTCGATACTGGCTTCGACAAACGGTTGAGCAATCTCAATCGCTTTCGGCCCCTGAATCGCCAGCATGAACCACGATGTCGTTAGGTCTTCAATCGTGACATCAGCATCGTCTTTTTGACCATCAATCCAGGTCAGGATCTTCTCACGATTCGATGCATTGACGACCAGCATGTAGAAGTCTTCAAACCGGTAGACCAGAACATCGTCTAAAATGCCCCCGTCTTCTTTGCAAACCAAGGCGTAGCGAATCTGCCCCGGTTCCAACGCAGCGACATTATTCGTCACGATGCGATCCAAAAACGCACACGCATCTGGCCCAGTGAACTTCACTCGCCCCATGTGAGCGATATCGAACATGCCCGCTTGTGTGCGAACAGCCGTGTGTTCATCAACAATCGACGAATACTGAACCGGCATATGCCAGCCAGCAAAGTCGACCATACGAGCGCCGTTTTCTGCATGCCAATCGTGGAGCGGTGTTTCGAGCATGTCGGTTCCTTCAAGTGAGATGTCGGGATGTTAGACCGCAGCCGCACCGGTTCGTAGCCTCCATCGGCACGACATCGCTCGGATCTTGGAATTCTCTACTGCGACCTCAGACGTACGGCGGCAACGGTGACCGCGGTGAAGATGCCAAAGACAACGTAAAGGCAAGCAGCAAGTATGCAGTGCATTATCGGGAATGCGAACACGTGCATATGGGCCGCACTGTTGATGGAATCGGCTCGACCGTCGAAGGCGAACTTCATGTAGGTCAGCAGCCCGGTCAGTGCGACGAAATACGCCACGATCAACATAGGAATGATCGCTCGCGATGTCTTCTTCCATCTTAGATACCCGACAAACAGTCCGGGTAACTGACTGGCCCCGGCAAACAGCACAACAAATGCCGTCTCTTTCGAAACCCACGGGAACCCTTCTTCCAACGCGTTCTTCATTGCGAACACCAACGTCAAAGTCAGTGCCACCGCAAACAGCCACAACGACACCGGCTGACGAAGTACTGGGCCTTCGTCTTTGACTACAACAACGCTGTTGGCTTCGTACGGATTCTCTTCACTCATAGCTTGTCGATCATGTCGCAGACAGCTTTGGTCGAATCCGATTCAGGGATCTGTTTGACTGCAAGGTTCTTCAAGCGACGGAGGTTTTGTTCATTTCCGAGTGCGCCCTCATTCCAGAGAAACACAGCCGCATCGACCAATTGGCCAAGCTGCAGGTCCGTATGGTTCTCTTTATTCGCGAGCTCAGAATAACGCTGCAGCTGCCGTTTGACCTGCTGTCGACCCTTCCGACATTCACAACAGTGATCGCACCATGCGTCAATGTGAAAGCCAAGATGTTCGTACCAATACTGCTGTTCTTTCGCGAAGAAGACGAACCGACGACGGCAGTCGGCGCACACCATCAAAACGTCAACGTAGTAGGGCCTTGGGAACATCGAATAATTTTGCTTGCTGACATCCGCTTTGATGGCCGACTCAGAAAAAGTCCGTTCGCTTCCATATCTCCAATACGAGCCGAAGACTTCTTCAGGAGGACCTTCGGGAAGCGAATGGTAAGGCTCAG